>NZIT01000108.1 GCA_002691725.1 SAR116 cluster bacterium
TATTGCCGGCCGCAAGTGGCTAGTGTTGGATATACCGAACAAGCGGCTTTAGATGCCGGATATGATATTCGCGTTGGACGGTTTCCTTTTCGGGATGTCTTGCCGCGCCTCGTAACCCCTTGCCGCGAAATATAACACTATCATCACTCATCATTATCAACACATACTAGAAATGGATCACTTTATCAAAGGCATCTAGCACAGATTCGTGCATAGCTTCAGATAAAGTTGGGTGCGGAAAGATTGCTTGCATTAATTCGGCCTCTGTTGCTTCGCATTGCCGGGCGATAACATAGCCTTGAATCAATTCCGTGACTTCGGCGCCAATCATATGCGCGCCAAGCAATTCGCCTGTTTTTTTATCAAAAATGGTTTTGATCATGCCATCATCATCACCAAGGGCAATCGCCTTACCATTACCACGAAAAGGAAACCGTCCAACGCGAATATCATATCCGGCATCTAAAGCCGCTTGTTCGGTATATCCAACACTAGCCACTTGCGGCCGGCAATAGGTACAGCCCGGAACATCAAGCGGGTTAATGCCGTGATGATCTGAACTATCTTTAATATGTTCAGCGGCAATAATCCCCTCATGACTGGCTTTATGCGCCAGCCAGGGCGCCCCTGTCATATCACCAATGGCGTATATTCCGGCAATATTCGTCTCACCAACGGCGTTGGTTACAACATGGCCACGATCAAGCGTAATACCAAGGTCTTTGATCCCGATATCCTCAATATTGGCAACAATACCAACCGCCAGAATCATGCGGTCAGCAGAAATAGTTTGCGCTTTGCCGTCAATGGTTATGCTAGCTTCAACACCAGATTTGGATGCTGCCGCGCTATCTAGCATGGCTTTTTTATGGATTTTTATGCCTCGCGCCGTGAACAGCTTTTCCGCCATGTCGGATATCTCTGCATCCTCCACTGGCATGATACGGTCTGCCGCCTCAACCACCGTCACCGCCACCCTCATATCGGCATAGAATGAGGCAAACTCAATCCCGATCGCCCCTGACCCAATGATGATCAGCGATGCTGGCATTGTCTTAGGCGTCATAGCATCACGATAAGTGACAATATTTTCGCCATCAGGGGTGATAGATGGCAACTCCCTCGCCCTTGCGCCTGTTGCCAGAATAACTTTGCCAGCATAGAGGGTTTCATCCGTTGTATCGGCTTTTCCAAGCGCAATTGGCCATAGTTTATCAGTCTTGGGAAGCACGGAGGCGCTAGCCATAAACACATCAATCTTATTCTTTTTCATGAGATGGCTAATCCCGCCTGACAATGTTGCCGCAACATCACGCGACCGTTTGACCACACTAGCCAGATCAAAGCTAAGTTTTTCCATGGTGATGCCAAATCGGTCAGCGGTTTCAGCCAGATGATAAATCTCTGCTGCACGAAGCAATGCCTTGGTAGGGATACAGCCCCAATTCAAACAGACTCCACCCAGATTTTCGCGCTCAACAATAGCGGTTTTCAGCCCAAGCTGGCTCGCCCGAATAGCCGCAACATAACCACCAGGGCCGCCACCAATTACAACCACATCATAGGTTTTTTTATCACTTTGATTAGCCAAGATTTTCTCCTAGATGAGCGCCAGAACCGGATTTTCTACATAGTTTTTGAAAGCTGCCATCCACTCCGCCCCAACAGCACCATCAATGACCCGATGATCACCCGAAAGCGTCGCTGTCATCATAGTCGCGGTCGTGATATTACCGTCTTTGACAACAGGTTTCTCAACCCCTGCGCCAATGGCTAGAATAGCACCATGCGGCGGATTAATGACGGCTGTAAAAGAACTAATGCCATACATGCCAAGATTAGAGATGGTGAAACTGCCGCCCGAAAACTCCTCTAATTTGAGCTTGCCCGTTTGGGCTTTGGTGACCAGCTCTTTCATCCTGGCTGAAACAGATGTTAACGATAAGATATCAGCACCCCAAACAATCGGCGTCACCAATCCGCCATCTAACGCGACAGCAACCGCGATATCGGCATGATGCCATTGACGAATATGATCGCCTTCCCATGACGTGTTGACCCCCGGCACTTTTATTAATGTTGCCGCCGCCGATTTAATGATCATATCATTAATACTAATTTTCTGCTCATCGGGTAAGGCCGCATTCATTGATTTCCGCATGGCAATGAGAGTATCTAACTCAATCTCCATATTAAGATAGAAATGCGGTGCATCCTGCATAGATTGCTGAAGCCTTGAGGCAATCACTTTGCGGGTTGAGGAAACAGAGATAAGATCGGATTGCGGCTGATACGATGCCATATCCTGCGCTGTTGTTGGTATGGATTGTTGTGGGCTGGCACTAACGGCTTTTGCGCCATCCTCGCCATATCCATCAGGAAGTGTCTCAATATCGGCTTTGATAATCCGGCCATGTGGCCCTGAGCCAGTGACCGCCGCCAGATTAATACTTTTCTGACCAGCAATGCGCTTAGCCAAGGGGCTGGCAAAGATACGGTTTTTGGGATGGGCTTCTGGCACCACCTGAGCTGGTTTTGCTTCTGGCTTAACTTCTGGTTCTGGCTTGGCTTCTGGTTCTGGTTTTGCTTCTGATTCTGGCTTAGCTTCTGGTTTGGGCGCTTCTTCTGATGCGGATAAGGCGGTGGTTTCGCCTTCTGCCAGAATTTCGGCTATGGGCGTGCCAACGGCTACCCCTTCGCTGCCCTCGGGGACAAGAATACTAGCCATAACGCCATCATCAAGCGCTTCGACTTCCATCAATGCTTTATCGGTTTCAATCTCAGCGATCACATCGCCAGAAATAACCGTATCACCCTCATTGACGAGCCATTTGGCTAGCTTGCCCTCAGTCATGGTCGGCGACAAGGCCGGCATATTTACAACAGCCATAACTTATCCCCTTTCTTTCTGATATGTGACCTCATCTACCGCATTAATAATCGTCTCCACTTGCGGCAAGGCCAAGGCTTCCAGATTGGCGGCATACGGCATAGGAACATCAACGCCTGTCACCCGCTTTGGTGGAGCATCCAGCCAATCAAAGGCTTTTTCAGTCACTTGCGCTGACAATTCTGCCCCTATGCCAGCAAACGGAAAGCCTTCTTCACAGCTAACAAAGCGGTTGGTTTTCTTAACAGAGTTCAAAATCGTATCAATATCTAGCGGCCGAAGTGACCGTAAATCAATAACCTCTGCGCTAATGCCCTTTTCAGCCAGTTGATCAGCCGCTTCCAGCGCCTTGCCAACCATGATAGAAAAGGCCGTGATAGTAACATCACTGCCTTCCCGAACGATATTTGCCTTACCAATGGGAATCAGCAGATCATCATCGTCCGGGACATCAAAACTTTGTCCATACATCACTTCATTTTCAAGGAAGATGACCGGATTAGGGTCTCTAATCGCGGCTTTCAGTAACCCTTTGGCATCGGCGGCCGACCATGGCGAGACTACCTTTAGCCCCGGGCAATGCGCGTACCAACTGGCATAACATTGCGAATGTTGCGCCGCTACCCTTGCCGCCGCCCCGTTTGGCCCTCTGAAAACAATCGGACATCCCATCTGACCACCAGACATATANAGCGTTTTTGCCGCNGAATTAATNATCTGATCAATGGCTTGCATNGCAAAGTTAAAGGTCATGAACTCAATCACCGGGCGCAATTCGCCAAANGCCGCGCCAACNCCAAGNCCNGCAAANCCCATNTCAGTAATCGGNGTATCAACCACACGTTTGGCGCCAAACTCCTCCAGCAATCCTTGTGAGACCTTATACGCNCCCTGATATTCAGCNACTTCTTCACCCATCAAAAAGACATTCTCATCACGGCGCATTTCTTCTGCCATAGCATCACGCAAGGCTTCTCTGACGGTTGTGGCAATCATATTGCCAGATACATTATTGCTTGCGGTAAAGANAGGGGATGCTGCTNGCTTATCTGGTGCTGGTGCTGGTTCTAGTTGTGGTGATGGTTCAGATGCAGGCGCAGGGTTAGATATAAGGCTAGATGCCGCGTCATCATCACCATCCATATCAGCAATCGCGGTTCCAACGGCAATGCCTTCTTCGCCTTCAGACACATGCAGCGCCGTCACAATGCCGTCATCAAGCGCTTCCACTTCCATCATAGCCTTATCAGTTTCAATCTCAGCGATAACATCACCTGAACGGACTTCATCACCGACTTTAACAAACCATTTTGCCAGTTTTCCCTCTGTCATAGTCGGAGATAATGCTGGCATAGTGACGGAATTGCTCATCTGACGCCTCCTTCCAGGATAACATCTGTCCACAGCTCTGCCGGGTCAGGCTCAGGACTTGCTAAGGCAAAATCAGAGGCTTTGATCACATCTGCCTTAATTTTGGCATCAATGGCTTTAATCTTNTCATTTTCAATGCCTTCACTNAGCAAAATCTCACGCAGACTGTCAATCGGATCACGCTGTTTACGCATGGAATCGACTTCTTCTCGCGTTCGATATTTTGCCGGATCAGACATAGAATGGCCGCGATAACGATAGGTTTGCATCTCAAGAATATACGGCCCTTTACCATCACGGCAGTAGGCCAAAGCCTCAGCCCCAGCTTCGCGGACAGCAAGCACATTCATGCCGTCAACCTGCATCCCCGGAATACCATAAGCCTTACCACGATCCGCCAGCGCCCGACCAGCGGCGGCACGGCTGACCGATGTTCCCATCCCGTATTGATTATTTTCAATAACAAATACAACTGGCAGCTTCCATAATGCCGCCATATTGAAGGTTTCATAAACCTGNCCCTGGTTAATCGCGCCATCACCTAAATAGGTCATAGAAACGCCGCCAGTGTCACGATACTTATGCGAAAACGCCAGACCCGCACCGATTGGCACTTGTGCTGCAACAATTCCATGACCGCCAAAAAAGCTCTTTTCACGGCTGAACATGTGCATCGAGCCGCCCTTGCCTTTAGAATAGCCATCTTTGCGGCCAGTCAACTCCGCCATGACGCCATCAGGGCTCATCCCACATGCCAGCATATGACCATGATCACGATATGAGGTAATGACACTATCGCCTTGTTTTGATACTGATTGCATGCCAACAACAATCGCCTCTTGCCCGATATAGAGATGGCAAAACCCGCCAATCACGCCCATTCCATAAAGCTGACCTGCCTTTTCTTCAAAACGGCGGATCATCAGCATGTCTTCATAAAGCCCTAGCATGGTATCGGCATCGGGCTTATCGACCATTTTATTTTTAGGTGGGCGGCCGGGAACACGTCTAATGCTGTTCGTTTTGGCATTTTTGCCCGAAGCGGATTGAGCTGATGCTTGAGAAACTGCAGTTTTATCATCTGAGCCGGATGTATTTTTAGAGCGCGTCGCCATACCGATCCTCCATAAAGGAAATATAGAACTATTTTTTCAGAAAAACGAAAAATTACAACACATTTTTTATCATTGTTTTAATTGCATAAATTATATATTAACTGAATTTAGTTAAACTACTAATCAATAAATATAACCATTTCGTCATCAGCATAAAGCCCGTTTTTCTTACGCGCAAGCTCACCCAGCATATCAGGATCAACGGCATCTGATGAAAGCAGGGCATTTTTTTGCCGCAAAAAGGCTTCTTCGACTTTCAGACGATCAAGTTCAGCTTGGGCAATGATGATTTTCTCATTGATAGGGCCGATTGAGGTAAGGCCGCGATCTGTACTGGTCAATTGCAAGGCAAAGAACCAGAGAAAGGTCACCATGATGATATTGAGTGTCATCTGCCCTGATTTGCGAAGCCAATACATGCGATTATCCAATTCCGTATTTTATTTGAGCCTATTGAATCAAAACAACAAATCACCGTCAAGCCTTATTTTTGGTAAGCCTGATGTTAAGACAGCATAAAAATCAGAAATGTCGATCTTAATCAGAGAACGCCTTAGCGCAGAAACTGTATCCCTGAATAGGTCGCGTTTGATCCCAGCATTTCCTCAATACGGATCAGCTGATTATATTTTGCCGCCCGATCAGACCGCGAAACAGAGCCNGTTTTAATNTGTCCCGCATTNGTNGCNACCGCCAGATCAGCGATAAAGTGATCTTCGGTTTCCCCTGANCGGTGTGAGATNACAACNCCCATATCAGCGCGCTGTGCCATCATAATAGCATCCATCGTTTCGGTCAGCGTGCCGATCTGATTAACCTTGATGAGGATAGCATTTGCCGCCTCTAGCTCAATGCCTTTCACCAGCCGCTCTTGATTGGTGACAAATAAATCATCACCAACAATCTGCACATTTTCGCCAAGCTCAGACGTCATATGAACATATCCTGTCCAGTCTTCCTCAGCGAACGGGTCTTCAACCGAACTAATCGGATAGGCATCAATAAAGTTGCGCCAATATTCAACCATATCCTCACTTGATAGCGACTTGCCCTCACCTTTGAGATGATATTTTCCATCAGAATAAAACTCAGTCGCCGCCGCATCAAGCGCAAGCATAATATCTTCACCCGGAACATATCCAGCCTTTTCAATGGCTATCATTATGCTGTCAATGGCTTCGCCTGTCGTTGTGATGGCAGGAGCAAACCCGCCCTCATCACCAACCGCAACAGAAAGCCCCTTTTCCATCAATATCTTACGCAAGCTATGAAACACCTCTGAGCCGACACGCACCGCCTCACTCAGGCTTGCTGCCGATACAGGCATGATCATAAACTCTTGCACATCAAGGCCGTTATCCGCATGCGCCCCACCATTGAGAATATTCATCATCGGCGTTGGCATAATATGCGCGTGCATGCCGCCAATATATCGCCATAACGGCTGTTCAGCAGACATAGCAGCTGCCCGGCAAACCGCCAGGCTTGCCCCCAAAATCGCATTTGCCCCAAGCCGTGATTTATTCTCAGTCCCATCAAGCATAATCATCGCGTGATCAACCCCATGCTGATCATAGGCATCATAACCGATCAAACTATCCGCAATCTCACTATTGACGGTATCAACCGCGCCATTGACCGAGCGGCCGTGATAAATAGATTTATCACCATCACGTCGTTCAACCGCCTCAAACGCCCCTGTGGACGCGCCAGAAGGAACAGCGGCACGCCCCATTGAGCCATCTTCTAATACTACATCAACCTCAACCGTTGGGTTTCCTCGGCTATCCAGAATCTGCCTTGCATGAACGTCAATAATAGTAGTCATGAGTGGTGCATCCTTTTTTATTAAATTATATGTTGATAGCGTTAGATTTAGCGAGACGATCAAAATCAATCAATGTTTTTATCAATGCCGGCATCGCATCCAGCGGGATCATATTAGGGCCATCGGAAGGCGCATTATCAGGGTCCTGATGGGTTTCCATAAAAACACCAGCAACGCCAATAGCAACCGCCGCCCGTGATAAAGTCGGCACAAATTGCCGTTGACCCCCAGACGTGCCGCCCAAGCCTCCAGGTTGCTGAACCGAATGAGTAGCATCAAAAATAACCGGATAGCCTGTTGCCGCCATTTGCGGTAAGCCGCGCATATCGGTGACTAAAGTATTATAGCCGAAACTTGTGCCGCGTTCGGTGATGAGAATATTTTGATTGCCCGTATCCGCAATCTTGCTCACCACATGCGCCATATCCCAAGGCGCCAGAAACTGACCTTTCTTGACATTAACGGCTTTGCCAGTTTTCGCCGCAGCAATCAGCAAATCCGTCTGCCGACACAGAAACGCCGGTATTTGCATGACATCAACAACAGCCCCAACCTCATCACATTGCTCAGGCAGATGGATATCGGTTAGAACAGGACATCCGACTTGCTTTTTCACCTCAGCCAGAATAACTAAGCCTTGATCAAGGCCAAGCCCACGTTGTGATTTAAGAGACGTCCTATTCGCCTTATCAAAAGACGATTTATAAATAAAACCAATGCCTAAACTTTTGGTCATGGCATCTAGCGTTGACGCCATTTCAATGGCATGATCTCGGCCCTCAATAGCGCAAGGCCCAGCAATCAAAACCATAGGCAAATCATTGCCGATGGGATGCTCTCCTATCGAAATATGATGCTGAATTGTCATGGCTTTGTTGGTCCTATACTTGTTGGTCCTATACTAGACGAGAACGGTCACGCGCCGCTTTAATAAATCCACTAAATAAAGGATGCGGCTGAAACGGTCTTGATTTTAACTCAGGATGGAACTGTACTCCAATAAAAAATGGGTGATCCGTTCTTTCGATAATCTCTGGCAGTTGACCATCAGGGGAAAGCCCGGAAAAGATCAGCCCCTTAGCTTCTAGCATCTCTCGCCATGCGATATTAACCTCATAGCGGTGACGGTGACGCTCGCTGATATTCTTATCGCCATAAAGATCAAGCACCCGCGACCCCTCACCCAAAACACAATCATAGGCGCCTAAACGCATAGTGCCGCCAAGATCACTTTTATCATCACGCATGACTTGCGTATTGCCGCTGGTCCATTCGGTCATCAGACCAACAACCGGATTGTCGATCTTCCCAAACTCACTAGAGCTTGCCTCGCTCTGACCTGCCAGATTACGCGCCGCCTCAATGACAGCCATTTGCATGCCAAAGCAAATCCCAAAAAACGGCAAATCATTTTCACGAGCAAATTGGATAGCCTTGATTTTACCCTCAGACCCACGTTGCCCAAAGCCGCCCGGAACCAATATCCCATCCGCCTGTTTCAAGTCCGACATATCCGGGTTATCACCCTCAAAGCTCTCACTATCCACCCAGTTAAGACGCACCATCACATTATTATCTAAGCCGCCATGGACAAGCGCTTCAGCTAAGGATTTATAACTATCAATCAAGCTTGTATATTTGCCAACAACCGCAATATTAACTTCACCTTCGGGGTGCGATAAGCGCTGAACAATATCTTGCCAGACCAGCAAATCAGGCTCATTCAAGGGCAGATCAAAATGGCGGCAGATTTCCATATCCAGCCCTTCACGATGATAGACCAATGGCACATCATAAATACTGCTTGCATCAAGGGCGCTAATCACCGCTTCTTCGCGGACATTACAAAATCGGCTAATCTTTCTTTTCAGATCACCGGGAATATATTCGCTGCTTCGGCAAAGTAAAATATCAGGCTGAATCCCGACAGATTGCAATTCTTTAACCGAATGTTGTGTTGGCTTGGTTTTAAGCTCACCCGCGACATTGATATAGGGCAATAGCGTAACATGAAGAAAACAGGTCTTATGTTGCTCTAGCTCATATCCTAACTGACGGATTGCCTCAAGAAAGGGCAAGGATTCGATATCACCAACCGTGCCGCCAATTTCAACTAAAACAAAATCTTCATCATCAAGACTAGATGTGACAAAGGTTTTAATCGCATCGGTCACATGGGGGATGACTTGAATAGTCGCGCCCAGATAGTCCCCGCGTCTTTCCCGCGCCAACACATCTGAATATATACGGCCAGTGGTGACATTATCAGATTGCTTAGCGTTAACACCGGTAAACCGCTCATAATGACCGAGATCAAGATCGGTTTCTGCCCCATCATCGGTAACAAATACCTCACCATGTTGCGTTGGGCTCATGGTGCCGGGATCAACATTCAAATAAGGGTCAAGTTTTCGGAGTCTAACCTTGTAGCCTCTGGCTTGCAACAAAGCGCCAATAGCGGCAGAAGCCAATCCCTTTCCAAGTGAGGAGACCACACCACCAGTGATGAATACGAAACGCGGCATGGGAAATACTTATACCAATATAAAACTAAACTGCCTAGCCAAAGATTCTAATTATTTTACTGATCAGCAGGAAGCGCAGGAATTAAAGGGGTTGAGGATGAAGTTTCAGTTTCTTGCACGACTTCATCAAGAATTGATGATGTTACAGATGTCCTGCCGCTAAGAATCGCTAAAGTTATTGAGGTCGCAAAAAACCCAATCGCAAGAAAGGTGGTCACCCGGGTTAATAGATTAGCCGTGCCACGCGCGGTCATAAAGCCGCCGCCTTGACCACCGCCGCCACCACCGCCAATGCCAAGCCCGCCACCTTCGCTACGCTGCAATAAAATGACAAAGACAAGCGCTAGCGCTATAAGAATATGTATCGTTAAGAATAATGCTTGCATGGTTTCAATCTTTCGTTTGACCATTCTATAATGCAAGGCGGCACAAACTTCCAGACAAAAATCAGAAAAATGAACGCCTTAATTTAATTTGGCATTTGATTTGGTATAATTTTGTATCTCCAAGACCCTAAGTCTGCACCGCCGCCTCGGTGATCGCGTTTATACTTTCAGCATTAAGACTTGCGCCACCAATTAGCAATCCATCCACCCCATCAATAGCCATGATAGACGCAGCATTATCAGCGCGCACCGAGCCGCCATACAGAACAGCGAGATGGGCGGCGGCTATCGACCTGAGGAACCCTTTAATGGCCATATGCATATCCAATATATCCGCCTGACTCGCGGTTTGACCTGTGCCTATCGCCCATACAGGCTCATAAGCAATGGCAAGTCGGGTGAGATCAACATCATCAGGTAATGACGATTTCAGCATATCCAGAACAATCGTATCCGCCATGCCACTTAATCGCGCGTCAGCTGTTTCGCCAACACATAATATGACCGAAAGCCCGGCAGACTGTGCCGCCATGACTTTTTGGGCAATCAGATGATCATCTTCATGATGATGCTGGCGGCGTTCTGAATGACCAAGAATAACCCACTGACAGCCAGCATCGCTTAACATTGGCGCTGATACATCGCCGGTAAATGCGCCGTCGCTCTCACTATGACAATCTTGACCTCCTATAGCAATATTGGATGCGCTTGCAACCGCATGAACACCAGAAAGCAATGGAAATGGCGGAAACACAATGCGCTGAACATGATTGCCATCCTCAGCCGATAGCCCAGCAGAAATCCCAGATGATATCATAGCCGATATCAGATCATGCGCGGTGGCGGTAGTCATATTCATTTTCCAGTTACAAGCGATGATCATAGAATAATACGTGCCGCCTCCAATAGACCAAGAGTGTTAACCACGAGTGTTTAAAAACCAACACTCTAACCCGTGAATGTACACAAAGGAGTGTTTGAAAATTGATGGTTTAATTATGTATTTTTAGTCTGATTTGCTATCATTACGCAACTGAAAAGCGCAACAGAGCCGTGACATTAGCGGTTTCTCATGCTAGGCAGAAACATAACGATTTTTCATAAGGTGAATCCCATGTTGCAAATCCTTCGTGACGGTACAAAATCTAACTTGATGCGAGCGTTCCTGATGGTTCTGGTCGTTGGGTTTGGTATGTGGGGCATAGGCGATATTTTTCGCTCCAGTGCTTCCGATGAAGATGCTATTACGGTTGGCGATGTTACCATTTCAGCACAAGAGGTGGCTGTCTATTTTGATCAAAGCCGCAGATTCTATTACCCAAACCTCAATAATAATGAGGCAATTTCTATCGGTTTAATGGATCAGATTATAGCTGAGATGGCTGAACGGGCGCTCTTTGATGCCGAAGCCTC
>NZIT01000109.1 GCA_002691725.1 SAR116 cluster bacterium
CGAATATTCGCACCATTGCGGATATCCCTGAGCGCCTGAATAATGGCCCGGCTGTGGCAGAGATTCGCGGTGAGATTTTTATGAGCAAGGCTGATTTCTTTGCGCTTAACGACATTCAGCAAAACAGCAATGCAAAGGTTTTTGCAAATCCCCGCAACGCAGCAGCAGGGTCTCTGCGCCAGAAAGACCCTGCCGTTACCGCCGCCAGAGCCTTGCGGTTTTTTGCCTATGCCGCAGGTGAGATGAGCGAATGGACGGTCAATAGCCATCATGATTATCTGTCACAGCTTCAGTCATGGGGATTTACCATTAACCCCTATTCAGCCTTAACCGAGAATATAGCGGCGGCGCTTCGCCACTATCAGACCATTAGCGCCAAGCGTGCTGATCTGGATTATGATATTGATGGCGTTGTTTATAAAGTTGATCAGCTCGATTATCAGCAAAGGCTTGGTCAGGTCAGCCGATCACCACGCTGGGCCATTGCCCATAAATTTCCGGCAGAAAAAGCGATGACGCATATTCTGGGGATAGATATTCAGGTTGGCAGGACAGGTGCGTTGACACCTGTCGCAAGATTACAGCCCGTTACCGTCGGCGGTGTTGTTGTCTCCAATGCTACCCTCCATAATGAAGATTATATTAAGGATAAAGATATTCGCATCGGTGATCTGGTTCAGATACAGCGCGCAGGCGATGTTATCCCGCAAGTCTTGGCAGTCGATAAAGACGCAAGAAAAGATACCAGAACCGAAGCTTTTCACTATCCTGATCACTGCCCATCATGTGGATCACCCGCGATCAGGCCAGAAGGCGAAGCGGTGCGGCGCTGTACAGGTCAGCTATCTTGCCCGGCGCAGTTGCTTGAACGCCTAAAGCATTTTGTCAGCCGTGATGCCTTTGACATAGAAGGGCTAGGGGCGAGAATCATTGAAGAGCTGCATCAAGATGACATGCTTAATGAACCTGCGGATATTTTTCATCTCAAGCGATATCAGGCAGAGCTTACAGCGCGTGATGGCTGGGGTGAAACATCGGTAAAAAACCTGCTGATGGCCATTGATCAGCGGCGGGAAATTGCGCTGGAACGGCTCATCTATGGGCTTGGCATTCGGCAGATTGGTCAAGCCACAAGTATGCTGTTAGCGCGTCATTTTGGATCACTGGAGCAACTAATGGCAACCGCCTTAGCCGCCAAAGATGAGACGTCAGAAGCATGGCAGAGCCTGATTGATATTGACCAAATTGGTGACAGTGTGGCGCGTGATATCGTGCAATTTTTTACCGATACCCATAATCAGGAGGCGTTAAAGCGGTTGCGCGATGTTGTGCATCCGGTCCCGCCCGAAGCCATAGCCTCTGATAGTCCGGTTGCCGGTAAAACGGTTGTCTTCACCGGCACATTAACCAGCATGAGCCGTGCCGAAGCAAAAGCTAAAGCCGAATTACTTGGCGCCAAAGTCGCTGGCTCCGTATCGGCAAAAACCGATTATGTTGTCATTGGCGCCGATGCCGGAAGCAAAGCCCGCAAAGCCGAGAGTCTCGGCGTTACCATCCTTGATGAAGATAGCTGGATAAGGTTAAGCCAAAGCTAAGCCTGATAGAATTGATCAAAGCGGGGCGGTTTGGGCGGTAAGCCATGCGACTGTATCACCGTCACCGTCACCGTAATCATGCGCTGTTAAAGCTGGCATGATTTTATCTTTGACGTTCTGATGATAGTGATTAAGCCATTCTCGCTCAGCCTCTGATAGCAGCGATACATCAATAAGGCGGCGATCAAACGGCACCCATGTCACATGCTCAAACCCTAGCATATCATTGGCTTTTGCGACCACTATGATCAGATTCTCAAGGCGGATACCAAAGCTACCATCACGGTAATATCCAGGCTCATTCGATAGCACCATGCCCTCACAAATGCTGACACTGCCGCGCGGTGATATGCTGGCAGGGCCTTCATGAACACCTAGCGCACAGCCTACCCCATGCCCTGTTCCATGAGCATAATCTAGCCCGGCATTCCACATCGACTGGCGCGTGATGGCATCAAGCTGAATGCCTGTTGTGCCTTTCGGGAAGATTTGTTGATCTAGTGCAATATGAGCTTTCAGGACATGCGTGTAGCAAAATATCTCATCCTTGCCGGGCTGGCCAATGGCAACCGTGCGCGTGATATCAGTCGTTGCATCATGATATTGCCCGCCCGAATCAATCAAATAGAGGCTATCGGGACGAAGCGGCGCATTGCTCGCCTCGGTCGCGCGGTAATGGACAATCGCGCCATGCGCGCCACTGCCTGAAATAGAAGGAAAGCTGTCTGAAAGATATCCGCTTACCTGTTTTCGGAAAGACTGAAGCTTCTCACCAGCCTCAATTTCAGTAAGCGTTTGATCCATAACATCCGTATCCAGCCATGCCAGAAAACGGATGACTGCAACCGCATCACGGCAATGAGCAGACCGAAACCCATCTTGCTCAACGCTATTTTTAATCGCCTTCATCTGTTTAAGCGGGCTTGTCCGCGACATGATTTTCGTATCAGCAGCTTCCCTCGCCTCAATTGCGTTTGCCAATGCTAATGGCGTCTGCGCCGGATCAAGCCAAATGACCTTACCATCAATGCTGCGCAAGTCATCTATCATCTGTTGGCGTGGCCGGATATGAATATGCCGCTGATCAATATCAAGCCCCTCCAGATCATCATGAAAAATCATGATCTCTTTATCACGGCTTAGCATGGCAAAGGCCAGCATCACCGGAGTATTGGTCAAATCTGCCGCCCTGATATTGAGAAGCCAAGCCAGTTCAGTCGGATCACAGATCATTAAAATATCTGCCCCAGCATCTGTCATATTCGCCACTACGGCATTGATTTTATCTGTTCTGTCTTGACCATGATGCAATGGGTCAACATCCCAAGGGATTGAGATTTGCGGCGTTGGGCGGTCTTGCCATATCTGATCAATCAGATTATCGGCGACAGGTTTAACATTGATGTCTTTCTCTGAAAGCGCGCGAATAAGCTGGCGATGTTCGCTCATGGTCATGAGCATCGGATCAAAACCAAGCGTCTTTCCGTCTAAATGTGATATTATCCAGTCAGAGGGCTTATCACTTGGCATGACCATGCATTGCCAATCGCCAGTCGTTTGGTTTTTCATCTGTAATGTGTAGCGTCCATCACTGAACAATATCGCCGTATCCATGGTGACAATGGCAAGCCCTGCTGAGCCGGTAAAGCCACTGATCCAGGCCAGCCGTTCATCAGCGGCCTGGACTTCTTCGCCTGAAAACGCATCTCCACGGGGGATAAAATAGGCATCAATCTGCGCGTCCTTCATGGCTTGGCGTAAAGCCTCAAGCGGCGCCTTTGCGTTACCCATAAAATTCTCCATCAGGGGTTTTCGCCATTTGGCTTTTGCATTAATACGGTCATCCAGTCACCAACTGGCAGGCTTTCGATATGGACAAGACCAACAGCAGCATGGGCGGCAATAACATCATCAGCATGTTTAAGATTGAGACCAGAAAGGATAATCTTGCCGCCATGACGCAATGCCCTTGCCGCCGCTGCCGCCATCGTAATCAAGGGGCTTGGAAGGATATTTGCCATGATCAGATCAAAAGGCGCATGGTCATGGATATAAGGCGAGTCATAGCCATCGGACAGCCCGCAGGTAATCTGCTGATCTGTCTGATTATGTTTCACATTATCAGTCATCACCGCCACCGCAACAGGATCATTATCAACAGCGATAATCTGGCTTCGAGGGTCAAGTTTTGCCGCCGCAATCGCCAGAATACCGCTACCTGAACCAATATCAGCAATCTTGGGCGCATGAGATGTCTTAATATGCTTTTCAGCAAGCACAATACAGCCATGTGTTGTGGCATGATTGCCAGTCCCAAATGCCATTCCAGCATCAAGCTGAATGCCAATTTTAGAGCCGGGAACAGGATCAATAATATGAGTTCCGTAAATCCAGAACTGGCCTATTTCTAGTGGCTTCATATCCTTCCAGTTCTTTTGCAGCCAATCAATTTCGGGCATAACGCTAACCACTGGCGGCGTGGCGGCCATCGCAAAATCAGCGGCAAGTGTTTCAACAGCCTTGTCAAGCCTGTTTTGGTCAGGTGGAGTTTGGCAAATCAGCATCACATCCCATGGCTCATCCTCGTCATCATGAGACATGCTGATAGTGGCAGCATCAGAGGCGGCAAGCAGAACCTCACTAGCGATATCCTGATCGCCAGTAAGCTGTAACCTGACTTGCCATAAATCTGCAGTCATGACTTTTCCGTTCTTTCAACAAAGCTTGCAACCAGCTTTTTCTCACCTGCTTTATCAAATGCGATGGTCAGCTTATCACCCTCAACAGAGACCACATTGCCATTACCAAACTTGAGATGAAAGACCCGATCACCGGGCGAATAATCACTATGCCCGGTTAATCCAGCAGTCTGCTCAGCAGGCGCTTTAGATGGCAGAAACCCAGTCTGCCGTCGCGCCCGCAATCGCGCCCAGCCAGGCCCATATCCACCAGCAGCAGACGGTGTTGGCAGCGCATCAAATGCCACTGGACGTGCTGTCCCTGATGCCATGCCCTGTTCGCTTTCTTCGACTAAATGCTCTTGCGGTAATTCGGCCAAGAATCGTGATGGGATACCACTTTGCCATAGACCGTGAACACGGCGACTTGACGCATAGGAAATATAAAGCTGTTTGCGGGCGCGGGTAATCCCAACATAAGCAAGGCGGCGTTCTTCCTCCAGGCCAGATGCGCCTTTTTCATCTAATGTCCGCTGTGATGGAAATGCCCCCTCCTCCCAGCACGGCAGAAAAACGACATTAAACTCAAGCCCCTTGGCGGCATGTAATGTCATCAGCATTACCTCACCGCCCTGGTTCGTGTTATCGCCATCCATGACGAGCGAAATATGTTCAAGAAAGCCTTGCAGATTGTCAAAATCATCCATTGCGGTGATGAGCTCTTTGAGATTTTCCAAACGGCCTTCGGCATCTGGTGTCTTTTCCTTTTGCCACATGGCGGTATAGCCGGAATCGTCCAGCACCTGCATAGCCAGTTCAGTATGCGGCAAGTGATCAATTTGGCGCCGCCAATGATTAACCATATTGACAAACTGGCTAAGGCTATTGCGTGCCGCCGATTTTAATTCTGTCCCTGCCAGCATATGTTCTGCGGCGGCTAGCATGGGCAGTCCCTGCGCTCTGCTGGCATTGCGGACAAGGCTAACCGTTTTTGCTCCTAGCCCGCGTGTCGGGGTGTTAATAATGCGCTCAAAGGCTAAATCATCTGCGGGCTGAGTGATTAGCCGCAGATAGGCAATCGCATCCCGAATTTCCTGTCTTTCATAGAACTTCGCGCCAACAACCCGATAAGGGATACCCAATTTGATGAACACATCTTCAAACTCTCTCGACTGGTATCCAGCGCGCACGAGAACCGCCATTTCATCGGCTGAATAGGAATCATACCGGATGAGCGAGGCGATCTGATCAGCGACAGCACGAGCTTCGCTTCCGCCATCCCAGAAGCCGTTAACGCGGATCTTTTCGCCCTGAGCATCATCGGTATAAAGCGTTTTCCCCAAACGGCTTTCATTATGTGAAATTAAGCCTGACGCCGCGCCAAGAATATGGCCAGTTGAGCGATAATTTTCTTCAAGGCGAATAGTTTCCGCCTCAGGATAAATCTCCGTAAAGCGTAACATATTCGTGACTTCGGCGCCGCGCCAACCATAGATCGATTGATCATCATCACCAACACAGCAAAGATTGCGCGATTTTTGCGATAACAGGCTAAGCCATAAATACTGTGAGACATTAGTATCCTGATACTCATCCACCATAACATGCGTGATGCGGTGATGATAATCCGCTAAAATATCTGGATAGCTGTTAAAAATAGTCAGATTGTGAAGCAACAAATCACCAAAATCACAAGCATTAAGATCACTCAGGCGTTGCTGATATTGCTGATAGATATCTGCCCCATTACCCTCGACCAAATTGCTGGCATCGGCGAGGCTAACCTTATCAGGGGTCAGACCCTTATCTTTCCAGCGGCTGATCATGGCTAATACCATACGTGGCGGATGTCTTTTGGTATCAATGCCATTAATTTCCATGACTTGCTTAATCAGCCGCAACTGATCATCAGTATCCAGAATGGTGAAGTTTGCTTTTAATCCCACACATTCCACATGCCGCCGCAAAATCTTGGCTGCCAGCGCATGAAAGGTGCCAAACCAGACTTGTTCTACCATTGGCCCGATCATGTTGGCGACACGCTCTTTCATTTCGCGCGCCGCTTTATTGGTAAAGGTCACGGCTAGAATATTCCATGGTTTTGCCCGGCCTGTTGCAATCAAATTAGCAAGTCGGCTGGTCAAAACGCGCGTCTTTCCCGTGCCAGCACCTGAAAGCACAAGTAACGGGCCATCGAGATGCTGAACAGCCATTTTCTGTTGCGCGTTCAAGCCTTCCAGCCAAGGCTGTTGGTCAGACATCTGAGAGCGGTGGGATAAATCATTCTGCATGACCGATTCCTAGCACGAAGGCAGACAAATGAATAGATCAGCCTAATCAAATATTCCATGCAAAGCCCAGTTAATCGCGGCTAATCCTATCCTTATAGACAAATCCAGCTTATCACTTTGACTTTCCACTAACTTATCATAAAATATATCTCATGAGAGCATTGTTAAAAATATGTGGGTTAGGGGTATCGGTGCTGATCGCTGTTGGCGCGCTGAGTGGCTGTGCGACAGCACCAGATGACACCTTAACCGAAAACCGTGATCCTTATGAAAATACAAACCGTAAGGTCTTTGCTTTCAATACGAAGGTGGATGATTACGTTTACGAACCTGCGGCCAAAGCATATCTGAAACTACCTGACCGCGGGCAAATGATGCTGACTAATTTTGCAAATTGGACTAGCCTGCCGTCAACAGCAGTAAACTCATCCTTTCAGGGTGATGTTGAAAATGCCGCGATCGGCACATTTGAGTTTTTGATTAATGGATTAACGCTTGGCTTTGCAGACCTTACGGGTGATAAAGATACTCCGAGGCGCACTAATTTTGATGATACGCTTAGTTTTTATAATGTTGGTCAAGGGTCTTATGTGGTATTGCCGCTGTATGGCTCGGGGACGGTCAGAAGCCATTCAGCATTTTTTGTTGATAGCATAACTAACCCCCTTAATTTCGCCGCAACACCAGCTGCTGCTAATATTGCCGCCGTCAATACGCCTGTTCGCATTGTGACCTTTCGCGGTAATAACTTTGAATATATAAATGAGTTGAAATACAATTCTCTTGATAGCTATGCCCGAACACGATCAATCTATTTACAATATGATGACGCCAATGAAATTGATGCTGACGAGAATTATGAAGATGAATTTAATAGCTTTATTGAAACCCAGGAATAAAATGCACCGTCATTTACACAAATGCCGTGTTGCATTAATGCGTATTTTAGTGGCGCTTGCGCTTGGCTTTATGCTGACCGGCGGCGCTTATGCGGACAGAACGGATGAAGCGGCGAAAATGATTGAGACGCTGGTCGCAGAAATACAAGATATTGCCGCGACTGTCGCTATTGATGATAATATTTACAAACAATCTGATGATATTATTGATCGCTATTTCAAATATGAAACGCTCGCCAGCTTTACTATTGGCCCCTATTGGCGCAATGCTAGTGATGATCAAAGGCAACGCTATCTCAAAACATTTCGCGCCGTTGTTGTTGAACTGGCGGCAAATAATTTTGAGTATTTCAGGTCGCTGGAATATATGTTTCAGTCGTCAGAGAAAAAGGGTAAAAATTGGATAATCGTGAACGGTATTGTTCATGATAAAACCGGAAAATATCCAGATGCTATGGTCTCTTGGCGGATTAAAGATACGCCCGGCCAAGACCTCTATATCTTTGATCTGAGCTTTGAAAACGTCTCTATGCTCTTAACCCAAAAAGATGAGAACATGGCTGTTATCAGAAAAAACAAAGGTGACCTGAATGCCCTGATTGATCTGCTGGCAACGCGCAGTGAAGAACTCCGAAAAAGCCGTTTGAGAAATTAGCGCGAAATGGGCTTATATTTAATCCGTGTAGGTTGGTCAGCCTCAGCACCAAGCCTGCGCTTCCTGTCTTCTTCATAGGATTGCCAGTTGCCTTCAAACCATTCGACATGACTATCGCCTTCAAACGCCAAAATATGCGTTGCGATGCGGTCAAGAAACCACCTGTCATGGGTAATCACAACCGCGCATCCACCAAACTCCAGCAAAGCCTCCTCCAATGACCGTAATGTATCAACATCAAGATCATTTGTCGGCTCATCGAGCAGCAACAAGTTACAACCAGATTTAAGCATCCGCGCCAAATGCACACGGTTTCTCTCACCGCCAGATAACTGCCCGACACGCTTTTGCTGATCGCCACCTTTGAAATTAAACTGACCAACATAAGCGCGTGAGGATACGGTGCGCTTGCCCAGCGTAATCTCATCCAAGCCATCAGAGATCACCTCCCAGACTGTTTTATCAGAAGGCAAAGCATCACGCGATTGATCAACATATGCCATAGCAACAGTCTCACCAATTTTAAGCTCACCATTATCAGGAGTATCTTGGCCTGTAATCATCCGGAATAACGTTGTTTTACCAGCACCATTCGGGCCGACAACACCAACAATTCCACCGGGCGGCAGGCGAAACTCTAAATCATCAATGAGCAACTTCTCACCAAAAGCTTTTGAGATATGCTCACCTTCAAGCACAACATTGCCCAATCTAGGGCCAGGGGGAATGGTGATTTTTGCCGTTTCGCTTGCGCCCTCATTTTGCTCCTCCAGCAATTTCTCATAAGCTGTCAAGCGCGCTTTGGATTTGGCTTGCCGGGCTTTTGGCGCTGACCGCACCCATTCTAATTCACGCGCCAAGGTTTTAATTCTGGCTTCTTCGCTTCGCCCTTCCTGTTGCAAGCGTTTCTGCTTTTGCTCTAGCCAACTGGAATAATTGCCTTCAAACGGGATACCTTGCCCACGGTCAAGTTCCAGAATCCAGCCTGCTACTTCATCAAGGAAATAACGGTCATGCGTGATGGTGACAACTGTGCCGGCAAAGTCTTTCAAAAACCGCTGTAACCAAGCCACTGATTCAGCGTCTAAATGGTTAGTAGGTTCATCCAATAAAAGCATATCAGGTGCGCTCAATAACAACTGGCATAAGGCGACACGGCGTTTTTCACCGCCTGATAAATTGGTCACATCCCAATCAGATGGTGGCAGGCGCAAGGCATCCATAGCAATCGCGGCTTTACGTTCTAAATCCCAAGCATCAGCAGCATCAATTTTTTCTTGTAATTCGCCTTGCTCCTCAATCAGCGCATTCATTTCATCATCGCTCATTTCTTCGCCAAACCTGGCACTGATCTCATTAAACCGATCAATAAGCGTCTTCTTCTCACCCATCCCAAGCATGACGTTATCGAGAACATTGAGGCTGTTATCCAGTTCAGGCTCTTGCGGCAAATAGCCGACTTTCAGCCCATCAGCTGCCCATGCCTCACCCTGGTACTCGGTTTCAATACCTGCCATGATACGCAATAAGGTCGATTTACCCGCACCATTAATACCGAGAACGCCAATTTTAGCCCCCGGCAAAAACGATAGTGATATATTTTTGAGCACCTCTTTACCGCCTGGCCAAGCCTTGCTCAAACGGCTCATGGTATAGACATATTGCGGGTTGGACATGGGGTATTGCCTCACAGTTTTTCAAACAATAAAAATAAACAATAAAAATACATCTCTGATGTAGCATGAAATCCCGGCCTTATCCATAGGCTCACTTATCTATTCGCTTTTGACGCCCCTATTCTTTTTTGACGTTAAGGGGGTCATGCGCTATTCATAATGGCGGAAAGGGGAATATGATGTTTGGCTGGCCTGTTGGATTAATTTTAATTGATAGCGCGTTTGCTGTGGCCATGTGGATATGTCTAGGCCGGTTCTTCCTTGGTGTCGCCTTACATGATCATTCCAGCTTTATCATAATGCGCTGGCTGGTTCAGGCTAGCACCCCATTAATCAATGCAGGAAACCGCATTTGCCCCAGAGA
The DNA here is from genome assembly GCA_002691725.1 of SAR116 cluster bacterium. GTDB lineage: Bacteria > Pseudomonadota > Alphaproteobacteria > Puniceispirillales > UBA1172 > UBA12202. Next base: position 10,159 of record NZIT01000109.1, read on the forward strand.
AGTTCCCGAAAAACTGCGCCCTTTATATGCCGGTTTTGTTGTTTTGGTAATCCGTTTTTATGTGTTTCCCATGATCACCGGATATCAGGTGAGTGGATTAGGCGATTTTCCATTAGAGAAAACCATCCTTAATTTATTTTAACGGCGGCTATTCTGAAGGTGATGGTATGAGCGTAAAGGCTGCGCCTTGTTCTGGGGTAAGCGTTGCTATGACATGCATAGTCGCCTGATCAGGTGATAATTTAATCACCGTAATCTGGCCATTATCATCGGCAAAAGCCATCAGGGTTGAGCCATCACTAGCACCAGCAAGGCCAGTTAGCGCTAATCCTGAAGGAACCCTGAGATCAGCGGTTTGATCAGTGGATTGTGATACACCGCCAATTTGGGTTGCGAGACCATAAAACAATAAGCCAATGCCAATAATGATCAGTAATGACATGATCTTGACGGCGGTTTTTACAGGCTTCAACCATGTTGGTTCGATATAGGGCATATCATCTTCTGCTGACCTATTTGGATTTTCGGGCTGGTGATTTTGATCACTTGGGTGCATATTTCCTCACATGAATAATACATTAACCACATTGACACTTACCGTAGCCGAGGACGCGACGCAAGATCGCATTGATCGTTGGCTATCGGAAACCTGCATGAAATTAAGTCAGGATGAGCATCAGCCAGATCAATCTGCTTATGCTGGATTATCGCGCTCACGGCTGAAAGCCTTGATCCTTGATGGCATGGTTAGCGCAAATGATAAGGTGATTACCAATCCATCTGCCTCTATTCAGGCGGGGGCAACTTATATCATCACAATACCTGAAACGGTTTCAGCCACCCCAAAAGGGGAGGATATTCCGCTTAATATTCTCTTTGAAGATAGCCATATCATCATTATCAACAAACCTGCTGGAATGGTTGTTCACCCTGCCCCCGGGTCTATGCAAGGCACGCTAGTCAATGCGCTGATTGCCCATTGCGGGGACAGTTTAACAGGCATAGGCGGAGAGCAACGACCAGGCATTGTCCACCGTCTGGACAAAGATACAAGCGGCGTCATGGTAGCGGCTAAAACTGCGGTCGCACATCAAAACCTGTCTAGCATGTTTGCCGCCCATGATCTGACCAGGCGTTATACCGCGCTGACATGGGGGATCATAAAAAGCCGTGAGCAAACGATAGATGCGCCAATTAACAGAAATAGCCGTGACCGCAAAAAAATGGCGGTTATGGCAAATGGCCGTCATGCTGTCACCCATGTTACCGTTAAGCGGATATTGCCGCCCTTGGCCTCAGTCGTGGAATGTCAGCTAGAAACTGGCCGCACCCATCAGATCCGTGTCCATATGGCACATATTGGCCATGGGATTATTGGTGATCCTACNTATGGCCGGGCTATGCGCTCAGGCCAGATGCCAGACAATGCCCTGCGTGAGGTGTTGAGTTATCTGCGCGCTTTCCCACGGCAGGCATTACATGCCAGCCATTTAGGCTTTGATCATCCTGTCACNAGNCAGCCGATGGAGTTTGATACTGATCTGCCTGATGATATGGCTAATGTGATGCAAGGGCTAGAGAACCGCATTACCGATCGTGGCAGGCTAGAGCAATAGCATATCGCCTTTCTTCTTGACCAATTTCTTGACCAATATGGACAAAAAGTCACATTTTTGCCGCCTTTACATCCGATAATAAAGCANCCATATANTCATGGAGAGGTTATGCTATGGCAGAAAAAAAATTNCCATCTGTGATCGGGAATCTNACACCCGAAGGCAATCTGTCACGCTATCTTGATGAGATTAAGCGATTTCCGATGCTATCGGCAGAGGATGAATATACCTTAGCCAAAAACTGGANAGAAAATGATNATTTAGAGGCNGCGCATAANCTGGTNACAAGCCATTTGCGGCTNGTNGCTAANATCGCTATGGGATATCGNGGNTANGGCNTGCCNATGGGGGAATTGATTGCTGANGGCAATCTGGGCATGATGCATGCGGTGAAACGGTTTGAGCCNGAAAAAGGCTTTCGGNTATCGACCTATGCNATGTGGTGGATCAGAGCCAGTATTCAAGAATATATCTTGCGCTCATGGTCACTTGTCAAAATTGGCACGACCGCAGCACAAAAAAAACTGTTCTTCAATTTGCGCCGCATCAAGGGTGAGATTAAAGCCATTGATGATGGCGATATGAGACCTGAACAAGTGACAGAAATTGCTCAACAACTGGATGTTCCTGAAATGGAAGTGATCAATATGAACCGCCGTCTGGGGTCAGGTGATCATTCTCTCAATGCCTCGGTTGGCGGTGATGGTGAGATTACGGAATGGCAAGACTGGCTAGAAGATGGAAGCGANAACCAAGAGGTCACCTTTGCGGAAGCCGAGGAATATGACAACAGACGACAATTGCTGGTGGCGGCGATGGATGAATTGAATGATCGCGAAGTGGAGATTATTAAGGCGCGGCGGCTATCTGATACGCCGCTTACGCTCGAAGAATTATCACAACGGTTTGGAGTCAGCCGTGAACGTATCCGTCAGATCGAAAGCCGCGCCTTTGAAAAGCTCCAGATATCCGTTCGTGATCGCGCTATCGAAACCAACTTAATCGAACAATAATCATGCTCTGATAATATAGGTCTGGTTAAGAAGCTGATTGGGATTTGCTTATCATTTTGGTCGATAGACATAATACGGATCAAGACTAGCAATATTAAATTCAGGATTAGCAATGACTAAGGCAAGGCCGGGTTTC
>NZIT01000110.1 GCA_002691725.1 SAR116 cluster bacterium
CCGCGGGCTTTCAGGACATTGGCAAAACGGCAGACCTCGTCATGCAATTCACGATAGCTGATATGACGGCTAACCGATGGGTCATCGCCTTCAAAAATAAGCGCAGTTTGATCGCCGCGCGTCGCCAAATGCCTATCCAGACAATTGGCGCTGGCGTTTAAGGTGCCATCTTCATACCATTTGATAGATAGCGATGCCGCATCATAAGTCGAATTATTAACCTTAGTATAGGGTTTCATCCAGTCAATCTGCTGGCGTCCCATGTCATCCCAGAATGCATCAGGCTGTTCAATTGACCGTTTATACATATCCAGATAGGTAGCATTATCAACTAATGCTGATTTTGCGCGTGCATCAGATGGTGGAAATTGGTGATGTTCTGACATTTTGCCCCCCTCTTAATTTCAATAAATCTACCTATTTTGAGCCTGATTAACAATAGCCTCAATCATCAATTTTAGTCATCATACTCCGTAAACAGAACCAATTTTGAAACATCAAACCCAAAACCAGCTCGCACCATACTTGCCAGATGGCGATTTTCCCAATTGGGTTTAGAACGGCTATGTGAGCTTGCATATTGCCCTAATTTACGTCGCCGTGCATATGTTTTCGCGGCTTCGGCTTCGGCATCGTGGCTACCGATATCGTCATCATCCATAGTTTGCGTAATGATTTCCTTCTCCACGCCTTTAGCTCTCAAATATTGGCTGATCTTGCGGCCTGATGTTCCGCGCACACGCATGCCTCGGGCGCGGCCTTGGGCGTATGCTGCATCATCAACATAGCCTAGCTTGGCATAGCGGCTAACCAAGTGGTCAATGGCTTGATTGAGTTGCATGAGAAACTTGTCTTCAAGCGCTGGATCAGCATCTTTTGGCCAGCATTTGCGGCGACCAAAACGGCTAAGGACTTGTTTCAAATTCGCTTCGCTTGAGGTAAATCTAGCCAGATAACTCAAGGCTTTATTTTCAAGCCGTCGGTTAAGTTTATCATCAGAAATCACCATAAATGCGCATCCCTTACTTTAGTTCAGTTTGGTCCATTTTTAAGTAATATCATCTGCAACCGAAGCGGTTTCCAGCTTTATACAATCCTTGCTTTCTACAAATATAGCGAATATGTTGCGCCCATGTCGAGAAACAACAGCAAATCCTCCTCTGCCCCTTCAGCATCGGTGATCAGACCTATTCATATTGGTTTGATTAATTGGGTTGGGCTGACGACGCTCTATAAGCGTGAAGTCATGCGGTTTGTGAAGATTCTTGGTCAAANTGTTGCCGCGCCAGTCATAACAACATGGCTTTTCCTGACNNTTTTTGCAGTTGGCTATCGGTGATCGGNTNGATGTCATGGGNGATATGAGCCTGCTNACNTTTCTGGCNCCNGGATTGNTCATGATGNCNGTNTTGCAAAATGCCTTTGCTAATACNTCATCATCATTNGTTATTGGCAAGGTTCAGGGCAATATTGTTGATCTGATTATGCCGCCNATGAGCNNTTATGAGCTGTTTTTAGGGATGGTTGCGGCNGGNATTACGCGCGGCNTGNTGGTNGCNATNGCGGCTATTNTAACGCTNCCATTGCTGGGGATTAATATTATTCCGGCGAATATATTTGCGGCACTGGCGTTCCTCTTGCTTGGCGGCGGTATCATGGCGGTGATTGGCATGATTGCGGGTATTTGGGCAGATAAGTTTGATAGTTTGGCGACAATCACCAACTTTGTCATTCAGCCCTTGGTGTTTCTTTCGGGAACATTTTACACCATTGATCGCTTGCCAGAACCGATTGCCTTTATCGCCTATATTAATCCAATTTTTTATATGATTGATGGTTTTCGCTATGCTATGACAGGGTTTAGTTCAGCGTCGCCTTTATGGGGGGGCTTGATTTTATCAGTGACAATGCTTTTTCTCTCTGGGCTTGTTATGTATTTGTTGAAGACTGGATATAAACTCAAGAGCTAGAACGGTTTCGGTCATGAACGCACCATCAGCATCATCCCTTTCCTATCCACCGGGGATTTTATCGCAGCCTCAATTAGAAGATGCCTTTGCGAAAGGGTTTCTTGTTAGCTCAGCGCCACTTATAGATGGCCAGATTCAACCGGCATCCCTGGATTTACGCTTAGGGGCAAAAGCCTGGCGGGTGCAAGCCTCTTTCCTGCCCGGTGCGGAACATCGGGTTGCCGATAAACTGGCTGATCTGGCGATGCATGAAATTGATTTGAGCAATGGGGCGGTGCTGGAAAAAGGCTGTGTCTATATAGCCGAGCTGATGGAGTCCGCTTATCTGCCAGATGGCTTAACCGCTATCGCTAATCCCAAAAGCTCAACAGGTCGGCTTGATGTTTTCACGCGCATGATTGCTGATTATGCGGATGAGTTTGAAATGGCACCAGCTGGATATCAAGGCGGGCTTTATGCGGAAATTAGCCCACGGACATTTTCTGTTCTTGTCCGCCAAGGCTCACGGCTATCGCAGCTTCGCTTGCGGTCAGGGCAGGCGCATATCAGTGATGATGCCATGGCGGCGCTTCAAGACAAGGCTGGATTGACGCATGGTGAAGGCATTATTCATCATAGAATAAAAGACGGAATTCCGCTTAGTGTTGATCTGTCGGGCAAGGCGCATAGTCTGATGCCTGGGCTGGTCGGCTGGCGCGCGCGTAAGCATGCCGGGCTGATTGATGTTGATCAGGTTGGCGTTTATCCGATATCCGCGTTCTGGGAAAAAGTGACATCAGCAGACCTTAACGCGGGCGGATTAGTATTAAATCCTGATGAGTTTTATATTCTGGCTAGTCAAGAATATGTAACTGTGCCAGCCGAATATGCTGCTGAAATGACCGCTTATGACACCCGAATTGGTGAGTTTAGGGCACATTATGCGGGCTTCTTTGATCCGGGATTTGGCATGCCTGAATTAGGCGCTGGTGAGACCAGAGCCGTGTTAGAGGTGCGCTCACATGATGTGCCGTTCTTGATCGAAGAAGGTCAGACTGTATGCCGTCTGGTTTATGAACCTTTATCGGTTGTGCCAGAAGCGCTTTATGGGGCGCAAGGAAGCGGCTCACATTATCAGGCGCAGGGCCTGCAACTGGCAAAACATTTCATGCCTATTGCTGACGGAGCGAATTCATGAGCCAATCAGGGAGCAAGTCAGGGAGCCAATCAGGAAGCAAGCCAACAAGTGAGCCGAAAGCCAGCAATCATGCTGTCATGGGGAATTATGGTCGAGCTGAATTAGCGTTTTCGCATGGTGAGGGGAGCTGGCTTATCAGCACAGAAGGAAGCCGTTATCTTGATTTTGCGACAGGCATTGCCGTCAACACGCTTGGCCATAGCCATCCGAAACTGGTGGCGGCGCTTACCCAGCAAGCTGGTAAATTGTGGCATGTATCCAATTTATATGAAATCCCGGAACAGGCAGAATTGGCCAGCCGTCTGGCTGAGCGGTCGGGATTGGATAAAGCGTTTTTCTGTAATTCGGGTGCTGAGGCGACCGAAGCGGCGGTTAAAATGGCGCGCCGTGCGATGTATCATAAGGGATATCAAAACCGCCATAAAATCTTATGCGCGGAAGGCGCATTTCATGGCCGCACCATAGCCATGCTGGCGGCGACAGATCGGCCTGTGTTTCGGGAAGGCTTTGGCCCCATGCCTGATGGCTTTGATCATTTTCCCTTTGGCAATATGAATGCGCTGCGTGATCAATTGATCAAAGATGCCGAAACTGGCAGCCCGGAAATTGCCGCTGTCATGGTCGAAACGGTACAGGGTGAAGGTGGCGCAAGACCCTTGCCAGACGGATTCATGACTCAATTAAGAGCGGTCACCGATGAGGTAGGGTGCTTGCTGATTGCTGATGAAGTCCAGATTGGTGTTGGCCGCTCAGGGCATTTATTTTCATTCGAGCCAAGTGGTATCAAGCCTGATATTATCGCCATGGCTAAAGGCCTTGCGGGCGGCTTTCCCATAGGCGCGGTGATTGCAACCGATGCTGTGGCGGATGCCATGACGCCAGGAAGCCACGGATCAACTTTTGGCGGCAATCCCCTTGCCATGAAGGCGGCATTGACTGTCCTTGATGTTCTGGATGAGGATTTTCTGGCTGATATGCGGTCGCGTAGTGCTGACTTGATGGCAGAATTAAAAACCCTAAGCCAGAAATATGATGCTATTGCGGATATTCGCGGAAACGGGTTTTTGATCGGGATTGTGCTTGCGGANGGTATTACCCCTGTTGAGATCATGACCAGGTTGCGCCAACATAAGATGCTGGTTGTGCCAGCGGCNGAGAATACGATCCGTTTACTGCCGCCATTAAATGTCAGCCGCGACGATATTCATCATGCGGTAGCAACACTTGATGATGTATTTGGTGCGTGGCATGATATGGGANAGTGAAAGAAGAAAAGCCAATGATTAAGCATTTTCTTAATATTGCTGATTATTCATCTGATCTGCTAAAGCAGATTATCAGAGATGCGCTGGCACTTAAATCACATCCTGATAGTGCGACTAAAATGCTCAATGGCAAGACCATTGCATTGTTGTTTGAAAAGCCCTCAACCCGGACACGCATATCATTTGAGGTTGGGGTACATCAACTTGGAGGCGCGCCGATTGTATTGGATAATAAATCAATGCAGCTTGGCCGTGGNGAAACCGTCGCCGATACNGCAAAAGTGATGTCACGTTACCTCGATGCCATTATGATCCGCGCCGATAGTCATGATNCTGTTCTTGAGTTATCTGACCATGCTGATATTCCTGTTATCAATGGTCTGACCGATCAAAGTCATCCCTGTCAGGTGATGGCAGATGTCATGACAATGGCTGAACACAAAGCCCCTGATCTTAACTTCGCCAATATGAAAGTCGCTTGGCTTGGTGAAGGCAATAATGTATCGCATAGCTGGATCGAGGCGGCGGTTAGATTTGGCTTCTCGCTATCCCTTGCGACGCCAGATCAATTACAGCCTGATGCCAATATCGTAGCCAGGGCGCAAGCCGAAGGCGGGGCAATTACCCTAACCACTGATCCAGCAGATGCGATCAAAGATGCTGATGTTGTTGTCACTGATACATGGCTTTCCATGAGTTCTTCCCGGAGTAATTCGGGCGGGGCTTCAGGCCAGACAGATGCTGAAGTTCATAAAGATTTACTGACCCCATATCGGGTGACAACAGCTCGCATGAAAGAGGCGGCGGCAGATGCTATATTTATGCATTGTCTGCCGGTCTATCGCGGCAACGAAGCTGATGCTGAGGTGGTTGATGGGGCGCAATCGGTGATCTGGGATGAGGCTGAAAACAGACTTCATATTCAGAAAGCCATTATGTGTTTTTGCCTTAATTCATAATGTGTCATCTGTGGCATGAGAGCGGTGTAAACAGCAAGTAGTAGGAATGAGGCATTATGGTTAATCCAAAACAGTCTGGTAATCAGTCTGCTAATTTATCTGGCAATCAGTCTGTTAATTTATCTGGCAATCTATCTGGGGTTCTGCCCTTTGTTATAGATGCAGGCCCGGGGCGTCAGGCGGCAATTCGCGGGCGATTGGCGCGAATGGATGACGTTGTTAATGCGATTCTTGGCCGTCATAACTATCCTGATGCAATGGCCAAACTGGCAGCAGAAGCCGTGGTATTAGCATCATGCCTCGCCAGCACGATGACTTATGATGGTATTTTTTCGCTACAGGCAAAGGGCGATGGTATCGTCAATACCTTGCTTGCCGATGTGACAACCGATGGTGCCACGCGCGGTTATATGGGCTATGACCAAGACGCCAATTTGGATCATATTGATACTGATAGCAATAGCCCCGCGCCGATGATGCAGCTCATGGGAGGTGGCCATTTGGCATTTACCGTCGATCAAGGAAAGAAAGGCCGTTATCAGGGCATTGTTCCGATTGAAGCGCAGGCAATTACAGATGTCGCTTTACGCTATTTCCGCGATTCTGAACAGATTGATACAGCCTTAATGCTTGCCGCTGATATCCAGGATGATGGCTGGCATGCCACGGGATTATTGCTCCAGCGGATACCTGAAACAGGCGGCAATTATGATGATGTTTTGCCTATGGGTGATGTTGAAGAAGATATCTGGCATACCGCTTGCACACTGATGGCGACATGTGAGCGCCGTGAAATGCTTGACCCTGCGCTGGCGCCTGAGATGCTGGTACATCGGCTGTTTCATGAACTTGATGCCAGATTATTGCCATGGCGGATGCGCCGTGATGAATGTCGATGTTCGTCAGAACGCGCTGAGCAGATTATTGCCTCGCTCAGTGATGAAGAAAAAAGTGATTTAGCCAATGAGGATAATCAACTGGTCATGTCTTGTGAGTTTTGTAAATCTGAATGGGTCTGGGATGTTGCCCCAAATAACGCATAACGTCTTGTTCTTTAAGCCAGCTATTGCATCATGATACACACCAGCATACAATCAAGACAAGGGGCGGTAATTATGACATATATCACTCAAAAGCTCTCTCAATTCATCACATTAGCTTTGATCATGGTATCGACGCTACTGTTGACCTCATGTGAGACGCCGAAGCCGCCTACCCTGGTCTCTACTCCAATAGGCGCATCAATACCGATCCAAGTGGCCAATATTGATTTTTTCAATGATCATGACCCGCAAGCGGTTGAGCCATATACTGATCATCTTTACTATCCCACCCTGGCCGATATGTTGATGACATGGGGGACAAATACGCTCATCCCCAGTGATGCTAATGGTAATCTGTTGATGACCATTGCCAAGGCTGATTTGCGTGAGCTTGATATTGCCTCTAATGATGATCTCAAGGCCTTGTTTACGAATGAGCAGAGAAAACTGGTTATTGCTGATCTTGAAGCGGTGTTTAGCTTTACCCATCCGGATGAAAACCGAACAGCCAGTATTGTTGTCAAATCCAGCTATCAGAACACGATTGCGGATTATACTACGCCTGCCGAGTCAGAACGCATACGTTACTTTGTCATGACAGAGGCGATCGCCCGATTTGATGAGGAGTTTCGCCGCCAGATCACAGATGTTTCAGCACCACAAAACTGGCCTGTTGCGCCCTAAATCTTAGCCTTCATGACGGATTTAACGCCGCCAAAACCCCGGCATGAGAATAACCAGCACAGTAAATAGCTCAAGTCGGCCTAAAATCATACCCGCTACCATGATCCATTTGGCGGCGGCGTTAACGCCCTCAAAACTGCCTGATGGGCCAATCATCTCACCCAAGCCAGGGCCAACATTGCTAATCGATGTCGCCGCACCTGATAAAGCGGTTATAAAATCTAAGCCAGTTAGACCAAGCATGATAGCAATCAGCACAAAGCTTAAAATATACAAATAGAAAAACCCCATCACAGCATCCATAACCGTTTCGGGTACTGGCCGCCGATTGTAATAGACTACATTAACCGCATGTGGCCGCAACAAGCGCGCCATCTGAACTTTTGCGGTTGCCGCCAAGACTTGCAAGCGGAACATCTTGATCCCGCAGGTGGTTGATCCAGCACAGCCGCCAATGAACATGGCAATCAGCAAGATGACGGTGGTTTGCCCACCCCATAACTCATAATCAGTACTGCTATAACCAGTGCCAGTCATTAATGATACGGTATTGAAACTGGCTTGCCGCAGCGCATCCAGAAATGTCAGATCGATGCTCGACATGAGCTGAAAGGTGATGAGCAAGCTCACCGTAGCAACAATCGCCACAAACCAGCGCACTTGCGGGTCCTCAATTAGATTTTTCCAGCCGCCACGGGTCATTGCCAGATAATGCGCAAAAGGCAAGCTGCCAACAACCATGCCGCCAATCACTAACATTTCAACGATGCTGTTATCAAATGCGCCGATTGAGGCGGTGCGTGTCGAAAACCCGCCCGTTGCAAGGGTCGTCATAGCATGATTAATGGCATCAAAACCTGGCATGCCAGCAAAGGTAAACATCAATGCCCAGATTAAGGTGAGCAGGGTGTAGATAACAAAAATGCCGCCAGCCAGTTCAGTTGCTCGCGGGATGACTTTATCAGGGGTTTCGTATGATTCGGTGCGAAAGAGCTGCATGCCGCCAATGCTCAACATCGGCAAGACGGCTAACGCCATGACAATAATACCAATGCCGCCAAGCCATTGCAGAACTGCCCGCCATATCAAAATGCCGCGTGACATCACCTCTAGAAGTGGGATAACGGTAGAGCCGGTTGTGGTGACGCCAGAGACAGACTCAAACACCGCATCATGAATATCCATATCGGTATCACAGAGCAGAAACGGCAACGCCCCAAAAAGCCCAATGCTCATCCATGCCAGATTGGTTAGCAAAAAGGCTTGTCTGAGATTAATATTATCAGAATTATTAAGGCGCGTTGACAGCAATAGCCCAAAGCCAAAAAACATCGTGATAGCGGCTGATCCGAAAAAACCGCTCCAGTTTTGGTGACCATCATAAAAATCTAGCCCAGCCGGTATAAGCATGGCCATGGCCAGCAAGGAAAGCAGAATTCCAAGAATATACATGACCGGGCTTAGGGGCATTTATCAGTCCGTCAGACACTATTTGCTCAAGAATAAAGCGAAAGTAATAAAATGTCCACATCAAGCCTTCTGTGACGGCAGGACGTTTTGAAGGATGGTTTAGCCAGCCGTTATAACGCTAGATTAATTCTGGCCAGCCTGGATAAGAAAACGGTTGCGTAAATCTTGATCCAGCTCAAAGGCGCCTGTGAAACGCGTTGTCACCATGGAAACCCCTTGTTTTTGCACCCCACGGGTCGTCATGCATTGATGCGCGGCATCAATCAGCAATGCTACCCCTTTTGGCTCCAGCACTGTTTGGATCGTTTGCGCGATTTGGGCGGTCATGGTTTCTTGGGTTTGCAGACGTTTGGCAAAAATATCAACAACACGCGCCAGTTTCGATATGCCGACGACGCGGCGATCAGGCAAATAAGCAATGGTGGCTGATCCAATGATTGGCACCATATGATGTTCACAATGCGAAACTAATCTGATGTCTTTGAGCATGACCAGATCATCATAGCCTTCGACCTCTTCAAAGACGCGACTAAGCATATGTTCAGGGTCTTCTTGATAGCCGCTAAAATACTCCTCATATGAGCGCACGACTCGCGCTGATGTTTCTATCAGCCCCTCACGTTCAGGGTTATCGCCAGCCCACTTAATAAGCGTCCGAACAGCTTCCTCCGCTTCTTCGCGCGAAGGGGTCGGATCAACCGCAACAAGATTGATTTTATCAGCATCGTAGGGGGTCATTAAATTTTCCTGATTTAACGGTTCAGTTCATTTTATTATATGTTTATATAACTCATCGGCAAAGTCCATACGAATATGGGTTATTGTAACCTAAAATCAACCAGAAACAGCCCATTTGCATCAAAAATATGGACAACCATACGGAATCATAACGCCCTGGGGTTTGAAATGGCATCACACCCTTTCTTTGGTATGGCTACGCTGGGCTTTTGTTGCCGATATATCAACCGCACCATTGGCGGTTAGAATCACCCCAAAATAGTCTTTCGCCTGTTCATTCGTATAGCGTTCCAGCATAACATCATACCTGACCGCTTCGGGATCGCGCATCATGGGATTACCATAGCCGCCACCACCGGGGGTCGCGACAACAACGCGATCACCTGATGTAAGGGGAATATCCTGTTGTTTTGATAAATGTGGCGGGATAGACGGCTCACCATTGCGCCAGACCGTAACCGTGTTAACAGCACCATCCTTGCCGCCACGCACCCCTTGTGGGCCATAGCGGCCATGATCCATGACAAAACTTGCCCGTGCCTCTGCCTCGCGTAACTCGACCTCATATTCCAGACCAAAGCCGCCGCGATGATAGCCAGCACCGCCTGATCCTTCGCGCAGCGCATAACGATGGTAAAGCACAGGAAAACTCTGCTCCATAATCTCAATAGGTGGAGCTTTTGAGATGCCAATGGTCGAGCATCCATTGGCTAGACCATCATGATCAGCGTTACCGCCATAGCCGCCACCAGATAGCTGATACATGACAAAATCCTGCCCTTTTTCAGCATTGTGACCACCCAGAGCAAAATTGCCACTGGTGCCTGCAGGGGCGGCGGTGACGCGCTCTGGCAAGGCATCAACCAGCGCCGCAAAAACAGCTTCTGCTATGCGCTGTGAAACTTCGGCGGCGCATCCAGACACCGGGCGAGGGTAACGCGCATCCAGAAACGTATTGTCAACACCTGTCACTTCTAGTGGCTCAAAGGCGCCGGCGCTAATCGGCACTTCAGGGAAGATATGCCGCATCGCTAAATAAACAGAGCTTAGAGTTGTTGCCAGAACAGAGTTCATGGGGCCAATACAAGGCGGGCTTGAGCCAGCAAAATCAAAGGTCAGCGTATCATCTGATTTGTGGATAGCCAGACGTATGGCAAGCGGCTCATTAACCACACCATCACTATCGACCCATGCGACTGACGAGTAGATACCATCCGGAATATCCCGAATTAACGCTCGCATCTGGGTTGCTGCCCTGATCCGCAATTCAGCAATCGCCGCAACCATGACATCATCACCATATCTATTCATCAAGGCATTAAGCCGATCCTCACCGACTTTGAGCGCGGCGGCCTGTGCCATGACATCACCAATGCGTTGATCAGCGACACGAATATTGCTGCATATAATGGCGTATATTTCTTCGTCTAACTGGCCTTGCTTGAACAATCGGACAGGCGGCAGACGCAGCCCTTCTTGTTCAACGGCGGTGGCGGCGGCGGAAAATCCACCAGGAACAGAGCCGCCTGTATCAGGCCAGTGACCTGTATTTGATAACCAGCAGAATAATTTGCCATGACGGTAAAATGGCCGCGCAAACCGGACATCCATCAAATGCGTGCCGCCTAGATAGGGATCATTGACAATATAGATGTCATCAGGTTGCGGGGCCGGGGTTAACCCATCACGAATACGTTCTGTCAGCACCCGCGTTGAATATTGCATCGTGCCAACAAACACAGGTAAGCCACCTGCCCCTTGTGCAATCAATGCGCCGTCTTGAGCCGAATAGATGCCGTCAGAACGGTCATTGGCCTCAGCAATAACAGGTGAGAAAGCAGCGCGTGAAAAACTTAAATCCATTTCGTCACAGACTTGCTGTAAGCCAAATTGAATGACGCTCAGGGTAATCGGATCAAGTGCCATCTTATGCTCCTTTCCCTGACGCTTTACGGTCATTTTGCCCAACATGGATAAACAGATTGCCCCCCGCATCGGATGACACAGTATCATCAGCTTCGACCAAAATAGTCGTGTCCATTTGCTGTATCATGGCAGGGCCGTTAAGCGCGACATCAAGCGGTAAGGCCTCGCGCTGATAGATCGGTGTATCAATAAACCGGCCACCAATATGGACTTGCCGCATGCCAATTTGAGCAGCCTCAAGGCTGTCTTTACGGCCGCTTGGCTGAATAAGCTGAGACAGGTCAAAGGCGTTGCGCTTGCCAATGACAGAGGTGTTTACATTAACAATATTGGCATTGATTTTATTCAGCCTAACGCGGAAGCGATTAAAATACACCTCCTCAAACAGGGCCTGGATAGCGTCTTTACTGGCTGGCATCAGCATATTGTCTAAATTGACATTAAGGATATGGGTTTGGCCAATGAACTGCATATCCAGACTTCGGCTGACAATCATCTGATCAATTTGAACAGGCTCTTTATCAATGATTGCGCGGCCGTGTTGTTCTTGTTGGGCAAAGACGTCATGGAGGCTGTTCGCGTCCATTTTTGCAAGCGGTGTATTTATTGTCTGGACAAAATCTTGGCGTAAATCAGCAACCACACAGCCAAGGGCATTGGTAATCCCCGGACGGGCAGGAACGAGAACGCTTGGAATGCCCAATTCCTTGGCAATCGCAGCAGCATGTAATGGCCCGGCACCACCAAAGGCAAAGAGGCTGAAATCACGCGGATCAGCACCTAATGACACCAGCACCATGCGGATAGCGCCTGCCATTTTTGCATTGGCGACACGCACCACTGCATCCGCCGCNGANACAGCATNCATCTGTAAATGCTGACCAANNGTTTNNTCAAAAACNGATTTGATATGATCNAGACTGANACCGCCTTCAACCGATTTAACGGCGNTTNATNCNAGCCNGCCAAGGATCATATTNGCATCNGANATTGTTGGNTCNGTGCCGCCACGACCATANCAAATNGGNCCNGGGTCTGCGCCNGCACTGTCAGGGCCNACNTCTAATAATCCGGCGGCNTTAACGCGCGCNATTGAGCCGCCGCCAGCGCCAACAGTTCGGACATCAATCATCGGNACATGNATAGGCATGGCATATTCAATCTCAATCTCATTNGANANAGANGGCTTGCCGTTTCTGATGACGGAAACATCNGTTGAGGTGCCGCCCATATCATATGTGATCAGATGATNNTGATTGGTNGCTTTNCCNGTATTAATGGCGGCGATGACGCCTGATGCTGGGCCTGACATGACGGTTTTAGCGGCTTCTCGGGCAACATCCTTGCTCGACACGGTGCCGCCATTGCCATTCATGACTAGCATTTCGCTTTTATATCCATGGGTTTTCAGCTCACTGACAAGGCGCTGAATATAGCGCTCCAGCAACGGTTGAACGGAGGCATTTACCGCCGCCGTGACACCACGTTCAAACTCACGACTTTCTGATAATAACGCATGTCCTTTAGTGATGTATTGATTTGGCCAAAGCTCGGCGGCTATGTCGGCGGCCTGATTTTCATGATCAGGATTGGCATAGGCATGAAGGAAATGAATGACCAGAGACTCACACCCAGCAGCAAGTAAATCTTGAACCGCCTGCCGCATCCCCTCCCGATCAAGAGGGGTTATCANACGTCCGGCGTAATCCATCCTCTCGGCAACCTCAAGGCGTAAATTGCGTGGAATGATGGGGGTGAACATGCCTTTCATGCCATAGGCTTGCGGGCGGGNGCGGCGGCCTAATTCCAGAACATCACGAAAGCCTTGGGTGGTGATTAATCCGGTTCGCGATAATTTGCGTTCTAGCACAGCATTAGTCGTTGTCGTGGTGCCATGAATAATCAGATCAACGGTGCTGAGATCAGCCTCAGCCTCTTGCAGCGCATTAAGCACGCCATAGGCTTGATTGTCTGGTGTTGTCGGGACTTTGGCAATGGTGACAGCACCGCTATGAGACTCCAGCATCACTAAATCTGTAAATGTACCGCCAACATCAATGCCAATGACATGCTGGGCTAATGGTGGTTTTGTCATGTTGTTGCCAAACTATATTTATTTGCACACAAATGATTTGAAGATTTCTTTATATTTGTCAAGATAACAAAATCATCTTAGCATCAGAAGCGTTATGATTAATCCAAAAGTGATACTTCTAAAGATGCCAGCTCAAGTGATATTTACACTAATATTAGTAAGGATAATATCTTGCTGGCGGCAATCGGCAGTCGTCATGCTGGCACTTCTGGCCACTCCAATACTTATGCCCATTAAATTGAGTTTTGCGCATGCTTCAGGGCAAAGTTTTGTCATGCTGCTGCCGACAGATTTTTACACCCTTGGCGGCGTCTTTGTTGTTGCATTAACTATTGTTTTATTAGCATTAGTGCCTGTCACGGGAACATCTGGGCTTCATCACAGTTTGGCTTTATGTCGGATAAAGCGCCGTCGAGGCCTCGCCAAGAGCATTCATATTCTGGCATTTATCACTTTTTTCTGGCTTTTATTATCAGGCTGGTATGGCCCGACTGATCCATTAAGAAATCCACTGACGCTAGGCTTTTGGACCGTGTTTTGGATGGCTCTAGTCATGGGTGAAGGGCTGTTTTTCGGGGTTTGGCGATGGCTTAACCCATGGGTGTTTGCCTATCATTTATCTCGTCAATTGATAGGTCAATTAATAGTGGGGCGGCAGGTCTTGCCATGGCCTCAACGCCTAGCTTATTGGCCGGGCGTTTTATTATTGTTTGGCTTTGCGGCGTTCACTTTGGCTGATCCCGCGCCAACAGACCCATCACGGCTCGCCAGTATTATATTCTGCTATTGGCTGACCACGCTGATTGGCATGTTGATATTCGGGTTTCGCACATGGTCGCGTCACGCGGAGCTGTTTTCAATGATTATGCTTAGCTTTGGCGCATTGCGTATGATATCGCTTCGGGCGGGTCAGTTGCGGCTGGGGATGCCGGGCTGGCAGGTGATGACAAACCGTCAGACTGGGCTTCAAACTGGGGGTCAGACTGGAGTTTTGAAACCGCATCTGTCAGCGGCGGTTTTCTTGCTGATGCTATTGGGGGTAGGCTCATTTGATGGATTTAATGAAACCTTTGTATGGCTTTCATGGATTAATGTGAACCCGTTGGATTTTCCGGGGCGGTCAGCGATTATTGTCCCCACACTTAGTGGGATTTTATTCGCTAATCTGATCTTGGTCGTGATCTTTGGCGTCTTGATCTGGCTTGGCATGATGGCAGCATCTGATAACCCGCAATATCGGTTTCCCCTAACCCGTCTGATTAGCATTTATGCGGTCTCGCTGTTGCCGATTGCGCTGGCGTATCATGTTGCGCATTATCTGCCATCACTGCTGGTTGAGATACAGTATGTTGCGCTTGCGGTTGATGGCATGTTTGGCAAGGATGTGCATATTCTTGGCTTGCAAGACTTCCATGTCACTAATGGCTTTTTTAAGCATCTGGATTGGGTGCGTATGATCTGGTTAACGCAAGCCGGGATAGTTGTTGCCGGGCATGTTGTATCGGTGCTGATCGCGCATCACCTGGCCACAGGACGGTATCGCAACCGCTTTGAAACGCTGGTTAGCCAGTTGCCGATAGCGCTATTCATGATTGGATAT
The DNA here is from genome assembly GCA_002691725.1 of SAR116 cluster bacterium. Classification (GTDB taxonomy): domain Bacteria; phylum Pseudomonadota; class Alphaproteobacteria; order Puniceispirillales; family UBA1172; genus UBA12202. Next base: position 14,928 of record NZIT01000110.1, read on the forward strand.
ACCTGGCTTGGCTTGTGGTTGTTGGCGGCGCCAAAAGGGGGCTAGACAAAATCCACATTTTATGGGCANACTGTTTGTATACATATGTTCTTACAAAAAATATTTTACTTGCAGGGAGGAAAAAATGACTAAATCAACAAAACCAATTTTTACACCCCGATTAGCACCCCGATTTGCACCCCGATTGGCAAGACGTCGTCAGGTCCTTAAAGGTGCCGCCGCTAGTCTTGCGCTTGGTGCTGTATCTATGCCGCTGATGGGGCGTTATGCCCAAACGCAAAGNGCGGAGCCGATCAAGATTGGCTTTCAGGTTCACCGCACTGGTATCGGTGCTGCTTATGGGCGTTGGTATGATCGCACCACCATGGCGGCTGTTGACAAGATCAATAGCGAGGGTGGGATCAATGGTCGGCCGATTGAAATCATTGCCGAGGATGATGGTACAGATCCAAAACGTGGCGCCGAAGTTGTTGAGAAATTTGCTACTCAGCATAATGCTGATTTGGCTTTTGGCACGTTATTCAGCCATGTTGTTTATGGGTCAGCGCCGCGTGCAGGTGAACTCAAGATGCCATATTTTGTTGTCTCCGAAGGGCATCATGTTGCTAGTGGGGCGCTTAACCGCTACACCCTGCAACCGGGCATTACTGATGTGAAAAGTCAGGTTCAGGCGATGGCACCATTCGTTGCTGATAATCTGGGTAAAAAAGTGACGATGGTATATCCTGATTTTGCCTTTGGTCATGATCATAGAGATTATTTTTCTGCGGCGATCGAAGCGCAAGGCGGTAAGGTGATTGAGAAAATTGCAATCCCTCCAACAGAAACATCATTCACCAAATATTTCCCGAAAATTCCGCGTGATACCGAAGTCATCTATCATGTCATGGTTGGGCCAGCGGTGCTCACCTTTGTTAAAGAAATGGGTGAGTTCTTTGGCGGCTCACGTCCAGAAATTTTTGGCTTTATTGATAGCCTTGAGGCAACGGATTTATCTAGCCCGGGTCTTGAGTTCCTTGAAGGCACATATTTCTGGGAAGGTAACCCACGTTACGCGCAAGCCAATCAGTCTGAATATGATAAAGCCTATCGCGCGGCTGTTGGGGTTGACGCTAATGGGGCATCTGTTTCGGATTCCAAGGACGTGTCCACCTATGCCCATATGTTTGGCTGTTGGGAGACGTTGCACATCGTCAAGGCTGGCATGGAAGCATCAGGATATAGCGGTACTGGTGATCGGGCAAAGCTGATCGAAGCGGTTGAAGCGATGTCAGATATGCCGCATTCCGACGCTCATCCGCAAGGTGCCAAGCGCTTTAACGGCAAGACGCATCAGACGTTTGGCCATCAATATATCACCAGGGTTAATAACAGCAGACTTGATCTGGTGCATACGACCTCAATTGAAGATACGCTTTATCCAGACGAAGTGGATTACACAAAGCAATCTTTCTAATACTAATATTGCCCTTCCCTGTTGATCAATATGGCAATGGGGAAGGGTTTCATTTTGAATAGATTATTTGGCTAATGGAACTAGCACCTTATCTGATACTTGGCAGCATTGAGGGACTGGTCACCGCCGCCGTGCTGGCGTTGATGGCAGTCGGGTTGAGCCTTGTCTTTGGGGTTATGCGGGTCGTCAATGTTGCCCATGGTGAGTTTTTCATGCTTGGCGCGGTCTTGGCGTGGTTTGTTGCTGATATGATTGGCGGCCATCCGGCGATATCTTTTATTGCCGCTTTATTTATTGCGCCAGTGCTGGTTGGTAGTCTGGCGATCGTCGCCGATACGGCCATTTTGAAACGCATCAATTATGATCCTGAGCGAACAATCGTTGCCACGATAGGGCTGCTTTATATTATTCAGCAAGTCACTTTGATGACCTATGGGTCTAACGCTCGCCCGGTTGAGCCGCCCTTTAATCAGCGCATTTCAATCCCGTGGTTTGAATGGACAGAAAGCGGCTTGTCTATGTATTGGCCGTGGGGGCTGGGCACCACTACCTATAAGCTAGCGGTAATAGGTTTCGCCATTATTTTACTGCTGGCTATTTGGCTTTTGATGACACGAACACGCATTGGTTTGATCATGCGGGCGACACAACTTGATCGTGATGTTGCACAGGCTTACGGGATCAATGTTGATCGTGTTTATGCCATGGTGTTTGGGCTTGGCGCAGGGCTTGCTGCCTTGGCGGCGGTGCTAATCGTGCCTATTCAGCAGGCGCATTATTTAATGGGGCATGACCCCTTGTTATTATCCTTTATTGTGGTGATTATTGGCGGCCTCGGCAGCCTTGCCGGAACGGTAGTGGCGGCGGTCTTAATCGGATTAAGTGATGGTCTCATCTCCGTCTTCTTCACGCCGACACTTGCGAAAATTATTGCCACATTAATTGTGACTTTTGTGTTGATTTTTAGACCTTCTGGACTGCTTGGGAAGCATCGCCCATGACTATGTCCGAATCCAGGCCGGTTATTAAGCCAGCTTCAAAACCGCTGACAGATGTTAAAAAGTCGCTGTATTTTCATGTGGGATTAATCGGTGTTTTATTCATCTTGCAATTTGTCTTGCCAGCCTATCATCACGGCAATCTGGCGCGCATCATGGTGCTTGCCAGCTATGCGATGGGCTACAATATTCTCTTTGGCTATACCGGATTATTGAGCCTTGGCCATGCCATGTTTTTTGCCGCTGGCATGTATGGGATGGGATTGCCGATGGCGCATCTCGGCTGGACGCCTGAGCCGGCTTTAGTTGCTGGATTTGTTGTTGGCATAGCGGTGTCGGCAAGCATTGGCTTCCTTGCCTTGCGGACAAGTGGAGTGTCATTCATGATTGTCACGCTGATGTTCGCGCAAGCTGGATTTTTGACCATTTTATATTTTGGGGAATGGACACGCGGCGATGAGGGCTTTGTCATTCAGCAAGCTGAGCGTGTCATGGCAGGGATTGATTTAAGCCAGCCTGCTAATCGCTATAACGCTGCGCTGATTTTATTTTCGCTCTGTCTGATCTTCACCCTCAAGCTGGTTCATAGCCGCTTTGGCCGTGTCATGATTGCCATTCGTGAAAACGAAGAGCGCACTCAAATGTTAGGTTATGATGTGCATTTCCATAAATGGATGGCTGTCATTATGTCAGGCACGATGGCGGCATTGGCGGGCGCGGCTTATGCGCTGTTATTTGGCTATGCCGGGGCGACATTTGCATCGGTGCAGTATTATATTTTCCCGCTTTTATGGGTGTTGCTTGGCGGTGCAGGGACAGCGTTAGGGCCATTTATAGGCACCTTGTTCATGTTCTATCTGATTGATTTATCCAGCTCATTCACAACAGCATATATGCTAATTGCTGGCCTTGCCTTAGTCTTGTTAACGCTGTTTTTGCCGCAAGGGCTGGTTGGTGAATTAAGGCGGAGGATGATGCCATGGCTGACATGACAACGCCGCATATCAGCACAAGTTCGGTGAGCCGTCATTTTGGCGGTTTGATCGCTGTTGATCAGGTTGATTTTGCTGTTCCTCGGGGTGAGATTCGCGCCATCATTGGCCCGAATGGTGCTGGTAAATCAACTTTTGTTGGCATGTTATGCGGCCGCATCGCTGTTTCATCTGGCGAGATTATGTTTAATGGCAAAGATGTTACCGCATTGCCTGCCCATAAACGCATCCGCCAAGGCATTGCCTACACGTTTCAAATCACGTCAATTTATGGCCGCCTAAGTCTCAAGGATAATGTTCGACTTGCTACGTCATGGCGCTGGGGCAGTGATGAGGCGGCGCTCGAAAACAGCATAGATGAAGCGTTACACCGTGTCGGGCTAGAAGACCGCATGCATCAAATGGCTGGCGATTTGAGTTATGGGCATCAGCGGTTGCTAGAAATTGCCATGGGCATTAGCCAACATCCGCAACTGCTCATTCTTGATGAGCCAACGCAAGGATTAGCGGATAGTGAGATCGCCGATTTTGTCACATTAATCCGTGAGCTAGGCGGTGATATGACCATTTTGCTCATCGAACATAATATGAATGTGGTGATGGATACGGCGGATCAGATTACCGTTTTGAATCTTGGCAAAGTGCTAGCGACAGGGACGCCAGATGAGATTAGCGCTAATCGTGAGGTTCAGATTGCCTATCTGGGAGAAACCCATGCTTGAGCTGAAATCTGTATCATCGGGCTATGCTGGCGCCCAAGTGCTAAGAGAAGTCTCGCTTCAGCTTAATGCCGGAGAAATCGTCTGTATTCTTGGCCGCAATGGTGCTGGTAAAACGACAATGATGAAAACAATCATGGGTCTGCTGAAAGCTGACCAAGGCCAGATCATCTATAATGGAACTGATTTAACCAAGCTATCTCCGCATAAAATCGCTGGTTTTGGCATCGGCTATATCCCGCAGGGCAGGCGACTTTTTGCTGAGCTTACGGTTGCCGAAAATCTTGAGATTGGATTAATGGCTGGCGGCAAATCAGCCTCAACCCGTGATAAGGTGCTGGCGATGTTTCCGCGATTGGCGGAACGGCTTGATCAACGTGCTGATACCCTATCAGGGGGTGAGCAGCAAATGTTGGCCACTGGCCGTGCCTTATGTCTTGAGCCGCAATTATTGCTTTTGGATGAGCCAACCGAGGGTCTTCAGCCGTCAATGATTGCATTGATTCGCGATACGGTTACGGCGCTAAAACAGCAAGGTGTTGGCATTTTATTGGTTGAGCAGAGGGTTGATGCGGTGCTGTCGATTGCTGATAAAGTGATGTTTCTTGAAAACGGCATGAGCCGCGATATCATGTCAGCAGAGCATTTGCGTAAAAAGCCAGATTTGCTGAAGAAATATATTGGCGTTTAGAAAATTAGCGTCTGATCAGCGTAACTTCATGAGTAACCGAATAAACAGATGTCTTTCTTTATCACTAAGGGGCCTTAAGGTTTCTTCTGATACCTTAAGGGCGGCGGCTCCGATTTGCTCAAATAATTGTCTGCCTTCGGCTGTTGGCTTGAGAATAAGCCGCCGCAGATCAGAGGGCTGGCTTTCTGATGAGATAAGCCCACGCAGTTTGAGCCTGTCGACAACGCCTTTAATGGTCGCCGCATCAATGGCAATCATCCGCCCCAATTCATTTTGTGAGGCTTGCCCGGTCTCACAAAGTTTGGCTAATGCTGAAAATTGGGTCGGGGTCAAATCAGGTATGAGACGGCTAAATATCGACAAATGGCGTTGATTAACACAGCGCAAAATAAAACCGACCTGGTCTTCAAGCTGATAGTCAGATGTCATGTCAGACGCATTAGCGGTGGCGGCATCTTGTTGTTTTTCGGTAATGGCATGAAAGACTTTGTTCATCTGAACCCTTTCTATAATCCATTGGCCAAGCTTTCCACCGTTTCAATATGACAGCCATCGGCTTTTGCCAGCGTCATCAGACATGAACACACAGGCTCACCATCAACAAGAACGGTGCAAGCGCCACAATCACCAGCATTGCATCCTATTTTTGTGCCTGTTAGATGCAGCTCTTCACGCAAGACTTCGCTGAGCCGCATTCCAGCCTGGCATGTGACAGTTGCTTTGGCGCCATTTACCGTCAGCGTGAATTGGTTCTGATCACTCATCAGCCCCTCCTCCTCCATTCCTTAACTGATTAAGGCAGTTATCAATGGCCTCACATAAAAGCGTTTTTGCCGCCGTAATCCGATAACTGGCAGTGCCGCGGATATCATCAATAGGATTAATCACCGCCTCAATATCTGTTTCCGCAACATAATGTGATGCCGGAATAGCGGCGTTGTGGATATCCAAGCCGATCAAATCCGCCTCAACCTTATTCAGCCTGACCGCGACCGGACTACACGACCCCAGCGATAGCGCGGCATGGGTAATGCGCTGATCGCTAACCTCAATTCGCGCGGCTGCCATGACGATAGAAATAATCAGATATTTGCGTGTCCCCAATTTACGGAAAGATGATACTCCCGTCTCAGCGGTTTTTGGCACCAACACCGCTGTCATAATCTCATCAGCCTGGCGCAAGGTTTTCCGAGGACCAACAATAAAATCACTAAGCGGCAGTTGCCGTGAGCCAGATGCGGAGGTCAGCTCAACAGACGCATCCAGCGCCAGCAAGCACGGAATACTATCCGCCGCCGGTGACGCATTACAAAGATTGCCAGCTATCGTGCCAGCATTTTGAATTTGAATAGAGCCAATTTCGCGGGCTGCTAATTTTAGCATATCATAGGCTGGCGGCAGATCAGCACGAATAATATCTGTCCAGGTTGAAGCACCGCCAAATCGGCGCATCTCCCCATTATCAGTAATGCCGCGCATCTCTTTAATGCCGGTTATATCCAGCACCTGACCAGTCATACGAGGTGCTGAGGTCAGGGGAAATAAATCGGTACAACCAGCCGCAATAACCGCCGCCGCTGAGGTCGATAGCACATCAACAGCATCTTCTATGGTTAAGGGTCGGATATATGTGGTATTAGAGGACATGACGGTCAACACAAACTGTTAGCATACAAACTAATTTGCTATTTTGATGAGTTGCTGTCAATATAGATTATAGAAAGGGTTCAGATGAACAAAGTCTTTCATGCCATTACCGAAAAACAACAAGATGCCGCCACCGCTAATGCGTCTGACATGACA
>NZIT01000111.1 GCA_002691725.1 SAR116 cluster bacterium
ACCAAAATAGTCTGTATTAAACATATATCGTTATACCTAGTGTTTAATCAAGTGGTAAATGGATAATTATTGCCGCAATTCAGACGAAAAAGATGAGGCAAAATGAAGCGGAGTAACGCAAGCACATGGCTTATCGGATAAGGGATCAGTTTATGCTAAAGCGCCGCGGCGTATAGCGATCACCATCAAAATCATCAAATAAATCAGTAATATCAGGATGATCTATTGGCCCTGACTCAGCATCAGGGACGAGATTTTGCTGACTGACATAAGCGGTATAGAAACTATCTTCGTTTTCAGCCAGCAAATGATAAAAAGGCTGCTCACGGCTAGGACGCACCTCTGCCGGAATTGAATTATACCATTCTTCGGTATTGTCGAATTCCGGGTCAACATCAAACACTACACCCCGAAAAGGATAGTGTTTGTGACGCACAACGTCTCCAATATTAAACACTGGACTATTAATTTTTTTATCTTTTTTATCCATCATTAAAACCATCAAAGACTAACTCCGCTATAACAGCAAAGCAATGAATTATATATAAGAATGATATTTGCCGATTAAAGACGTTCTTTTACTTTAAGAACCTGACGGCCTTTATACATGCCTGTCTTTGGGTCCATATGATGTGGACGGTGCAATTCACCTGTTGTCTTGTCCTCGACATAGGCATCATGACTAATCGAGTCATGTGACCGACGCATACCACGCTTGGAACGTGTTACTTTACTCTTTGGAACTGCCATATCCGTCTCCAGCTTTAATAAGCGAAATGGTGGAGCTAGACGGGATCGAACCGACGACCTCCTGCTTGCAAAGCAGGCGCTCTCCCAGCTGAGCTATAGCCCCTTAAAATCGCAGCGATGTATAAAAAAACATCAGCAGGCGTCTTTATGTGTCAGCAAGGGGCTTTTCGTCAAGCCCCTTGTTGCTTAAAATGATAAAAAGTTGAGCAAAATGATGGAAAATCTTCTTAAAGTGAAGGATTTTCACCCAAAGCCTCAATGACAGCAGGATGAACGATGCGTCCACCCTTAACATTAAGACCGTTCATCAGATGCTCATCCATCTCAAGCGCCTTTTCACCATGTTCAGCCAAGGCAAGCGTATATGGCAAGGTCACATTGTTCAGCGCATGGCTTGACGTGCGTGGAACTGACCCCGGCATATTCGCCACACAATAATGTACAACCCCATCAATCTCATAAATCGGGTCTTCATGCGTGGTCGCCTTAGACGTCTCAAAACAGCCACCCTGGTCAATAGCAACATCAACAAGCACCGAGCCATTACGCATCATGCCAAGGTGATGATGGCGCACCAATCTAGGCGCAGCAGCACCAGGAACGAGAACCGCGCCAACAACAAGATCAGCAGTAGCAAGGTTTTCTTCAATCGCCTGTGCGGTTGAATAGCGTGTTATCAGACGACCATCAAAGATATCATCCAAATATCTTAGCCGCGGCACTGACCGATCGAGAATAGTCACTCTTGCGCCCATACCAACGGCTAGCTTTGCCGCATTAGTGCCAACAACGCCGCCTCCGATAATGACAATATTAGCGGCTTCCGCACCAGGAACACCCGACAGCAATATGCCTCTACCGCCAGCCGTTTTCTTGAGATAAAACGCCCCTTCAGTGATGGCTAAACGGCCAGCAACCTCACTCATCGGAGCCAGCAACGGCAAGCCGCCATTTTGATCTGTCACCGTTTCATAGGCAATCGCGGTACAGCCCGATTCCATCAACCCGATCGTTTGCTTAGGATCCGGTGCCAAATGCAGATAAGTGAAAAGCAGCTGGTCAGACCGCAGCTGCTTCCATTCCACTTCTTGCGGCTCTTTCACCTTAACAATCATCTCAGCATCAGCAAAAACGCTTGCCGCATCAGAGGCAATCTCAGCACCCGCGGCTTTATATTCATCATCAGCTGAACCAATGCCAGCACCAGCGCCGGTTTCTACCAGAACGGAATGGCCGCGATCCGTTAATTCCTTAACCGAATCTGGAACAAGGCCAACACGAAACTCATTATTCTTAATTTCCTTAGGTACGCCAATGCGCATAGCAAAATCCCCCCATTTGCATGAACTTCAATTCGTCTATCTTAATCTATTTTTATGTCAAATTTCCTTGCTTTTTATTTATACAAACAGCATAATATTCAAATATAATTCTATATATGGGTTAAATCTTGAAAGATTATTCAATATTACAAAATGATAATGCAACAATCTCATTCAAAGATATTGATCGCATTGACCATGCTATTATTCTCGCGCTTCAGGAAAATGCTCGGCTAAGTAATGTTGAACTCAGCAATAAAATCAATCTATCACCTTCGGCATGTTTACGGCGTGTCTCTAATCTGGAAAAAAGTGGAATTATAACGGGATATCACGCGCAACTTAACACCCAACAACTTGGTTATGATGTTACTATTCTGGTTCAGGTGTCGCTGAATGGTCAATCGGCAAAAATCTTGGCTGAGTTTGAGCAAGAGGCCATGAAAATCCCAAATATTCTGGCCTGTTTTCTGATGGCAGGTGCCAAGGATTACATTATCCGTATCGCGGCAAGAGATGTTGCCGATTATGGTGAGATTCATACCAATTATCTGTCATCCTTGCCGCATGTCAGAAGTATTGAGTCTAACTTTGTTCTGCGCACCGTTACCAACAGAAGCCTGCCTTTAAGCATCAATAGCTATTAACGCATCATGATAGTCTAGCGAATGGGCTGAGACAGCAATATTCCGCCCGGCGCCTGCTCACGCAAATGATAGGCATCAGACATGGCATGGATTTCTGCCAATTTTTCATGCAGATATGACCAGTCATCATGCTCTGCTATCGGCGCCCATATCGCCTCAACCTGCTCAATCCGCATATGCACCGGATTAGCTTGCTGAAACCAGGCATGATCAGGCTGGGCATTTGGATGGGCTGGGGCATTGGCCAGCAAATCAGCGGCCGGCTTAAAATCGTTACTTTTATAAAGCGAGGCACGGGCATTGGCATGTGCTCGCGCATATCCGGCCGCACCCCCATACCAGTCAAAACACGCTTCATCAAAGCCAATCTGAGATGCTTTCATGGCCTGTAAGAATGCCGCAACCAGCGCATTTCCCTTGTCCCAACTTGTATCAATTCCTAGCCGCCGTAACATCGCTTCGATCATTGTTTCTTCCAGCATATCATGATGCTTCTGAACCAATTTCTCTAACCGTTCGACCGCAACAAACGGCACCATGCAATCGGCTAATCGGCATAATGCCCAGAATGTCGCTTGCGGCTGGCGGCCATAACAATAGCGCGATTGGTGATCAAAATAAGCAGCGGTAAATCCGGGGTTCATCAGCGGCAGAAACCGCCATGGCCCATAATCAAAACTCTCACCTGAGATATTAAAATTGTCAGTGTTCAAAACACCATGTACAAAGCCCGCCGCCATCCAGCTCGATACCAAATGCGCCAGACGTTCAGCGACCAGCACCAGCAAAGTTTCAGCAGCTTCGGCAATGGGCATATCATCAGCGTTACCCACCCCATAATAGGTCACCAGCGAATAGCGGATCAATCGCTCCAGGCTAGGTGTATCATCAATGTAAATTAAGCGCTGAAAACTGCCGATACGAATATGACCATGTGATAGTCGGGTTAACACAGCAGAGCGTGTCGGCGACGGCTCATCATGGCGGCTCAATGCCTCACCAGTTTCTATTATCGCAAAGGTTTTGGACGTATTCACCCCAAGCGCATCCAGCATTTCTGTTGCCAGCAACTCCCGAACAGCGCCCTTGAGAGTCAAGCGACCATCTGCGCCTCTGGAAAATGGCGTCTGGCCTGACCCTTTGGTTCCAAAATCAAGCAGTTTTTCGGTGATGGGATCAATAATCTGCCCATATAAAAACCCTCTGCCATCACCAAGATCAGGGTTATAGACGCCAAACTGATGCCCATGATAGCATAATGCCAAGGGTTTATTGAGACTTTCCTCAAAGGCTTCAAATCGACAAAACCGATTAATCCAGCTCGCTTCATCAGCCAGTTTATCATCAATCTGTAATCGCTCCGACCATGCCGTATTGCGATAAATTAAGCGCGCATTTGGAAAACTCGCAGGTAAAACCGGAGAATAAAGTGTATCTGGCAGAGATAGATGTTGTGATGACATTTTCATAGCGCATCCTGATCATATTTCCGCTAATATGACAACTATAAGATTTGCGGCAATTCATCACCGCCTCAGAAAATGGCTAGATTGGGAGACCAGGTTCATGCAAACACNAGATATTAACGCTGTTCTGTCGTCTATTGAAACCGCCCATGGGCTACCTAATGGGATGTATATCAATGAAACCATGGCGCAAAAAGAACGTGAGCGCGTTTTCCAAAAGAACTGGACNGCGCTCACTTGCGGTAAAAATGTTCCTCATGCGGGCTGTGTCATGCCGGTTGATATACTTGGCATTCCCATGCTTGTTACGCGCAATAAAAACGGCGAGATTAAGGTTTTTGAGAATGTGTGTCGGCATCGCGGCATGATCCTTGTTAATGAGGCGAAGCGTCTAAACGGCCCAATCACCTGCCCTTATCATGCATGGGCTTATGATATGGATGGGCATTTGCGCGCGACCCCGCATGTTGGCGGCGCCGATATCCATGACCATGACGCCGTTGATAAAGCCTGCTTGTCATTAAATGAGATTAGAAGCCATGTTTGGATGGATGTTATTTTCGTCAATATAGATGGCAAGGCGGCAGCGTTTGACGATATGCATCGTGATATTATTGATCGCTGGNCTGAGTTTAATCGACCGATTTATCATTCAGGTTCCGATAGCAGCTTTAGTTTGACGCTAAACAGCAATTGGAAACTGGCGATTGAGAATTACTGCGAATCCTATCATCTGCCCTTTGTTCACCCTGGGCTAAACTCATATTCGCGCCTCGAAGATCATTACAATATCGAAGGCCCCGGCCATTTTTCAGGTCAAGGTAGTTATGTCTATAATCCATCGCTGGATGAAACAGGCCGCACCTTCCCAACATTTGATCATATCAGCAATAAATGGGACACGGCCGCCGAATATCTGGCGCTTTATCCTAATGTGCTGTTAGGCGTGCATCGTGATCATGTCTTTAACATCATCATCACCCCTGATGCGATTAATCAAACGACCGAGCAGATTGAAATTTATTACGCAGACCAGTCGGNTCTTGATGATAGTTACAGCGTCATGCGGCAGAAAAATAGCGCGATGTGGAAAGAGATTTTTATTGAAGATATTGGCGTTGTTGAAGGCATGTATAAAGGCCGTTCTGCGCCGCATTATGATGGCGGCAAGTTTTCACCTATTATGGATGGCCCGACACATTATTTTCATCAATGGGTGGCTAAACAAATGGNGGCTTAAGTGCCATAAATCCGATCTAATTCGCCGTTAATAACATGGCTGATGAGAAAATTAGCCAAGCGTTCCAGTTCTTCATAAAACTTACTGCCATTAATATCTGATATGCCCTTATAGCCATGCGATTTATTGCGGACAATNGCATAATCGGATATAGGGGGNGAAATGATAACATTGATATCCTTAACAAAATCATTAAGAATACTATAATCACGTTGTTGTGGTGAGATGCGATTAGGAACAACAATAATATGGGGATTGGAAACCCCGAAATCTTGTTTTAATTCATCAATAGAATGAATAAACTCAAGCGTTGGGCGTAAATCTGTCCACGATAAGGATGATGGCACGATAATCACATCTGTCAGTTTAACAATCTGCATCATACTACCTAACTGGCCTGCTCCACTATCAATACAGATAATGTTATTCTCATCAATAAGGGTGTTTTTAATCAATCCATCAAGTGATGAAATGCCAACGCCATCAAAGCGGTCACCAGTTGGAATTTGCCGAATTTCTTCAGGCGGTAACGTGTTTCTNAACACGGTCGATGATGTTAATTGGGGGTCAGTATCTATAAGGAGCGTTTTGTAATTAGACAATTTCTCTCGAAGCATTTCATACATAAACATGCATAAAGTGCTTTTTCCAACACCGCCTTTTATATTTCCGAAAAATATTGACCTTCCAGGTAATGATAAAGTCATGAGACCTCACGATCGAATAGTTTCTAATATCATCTTATAACATTTGTGTCTATGACGCAATTACATTGATTTTACTTATCAATTACCTGTTATCTGAATCAAAACAGAATTGCATTTATTTTGTATGGGTATTGCTAGTTACCCTTAAAGCTGAGCCATACCGTNTTGCCATCATCATTTGAGCTATATTTAACGTCTTGGCAAAGGGTTTTCACCAACTCCATTCCTCCATTGACTCCTCCCACTGGCTCTCCTCCCTCTGGTCCTATCGTTTTTAGTGTTGTATTTGCGGCAGCATCTTTTTTCCATTGATTAGCATCCGTAGGCCACGCATTATCCGCAATCGTAAAATTCATCTGCTGGTTTTGGCGGCCAACATTAATGCTCATTCTTGCTTCTGATTTATTCCACCAGCGTGCGTAACGGACAATATTTTGCAAGACTTCGCCAATGGCTATCTGAATATCGGCTGGCTAATATGTGGAGGCAAATGCCGGTATTGCCGTCAGCCGATCCCTTTCGGCGTGTTGTTATCAGAAATACTGCTGGCATCTATAGNCGCCTTTGTTTTCATCAGCTTTGCCAGGCCTCTATCTGGCTTGCTCATGCTAGCTTTAACGGTCTTATGGATTGCTATGATATCGGATGCTGATGCCTTGGTTATTGATCTCCGCGTAATTGCCCTTATCGCCATATCTGGCGGTGCTATGCTTATCGGGACAGCAGACCAGCAGGCTATATTTATCGGGATTGCTGGATTGATTGTTCCGGCGGGCTGTCTCTATNGATTAAGCTTTTGCTATATGATAATAAGAGGAGAACGCNGTTTTAGTAATGCCGATCAATGGCTGATGGCGGCGATTNGTATCNAGACAGGCGCAATTGGCGGTATCATAGTTTTTGTTGGCGCTNCGTNGATTGGTGTAATATACTGTGTTTTGATCCGTTTGGTTAGGAAAAAAACAATTTATTTGCTACCATTTGGTGTTTTGCTTGGAATTAGTTTCATAACCTATATAATTGCAGAATAGTTTTGAANGCTTATGAAGCATACTGCATAAAGAAAAATGNCAATATAATGAAATNATATTTAATTTATATTGGCAGGAGATTTACCTTTGCAACAGACAGATGCAAATATTATGTCATCTATTGAGGTTTTGTGGAACGAAGCCAATGCAATAGAAGTATTAAAAGACACCCAGCCTGTTGAAACAGAATTTCATGCTGNTGAAAACGCTGCCAGCAAATATGTTAATNCNGAACAAGCCGCTTCTGAAAAACCCGCTTCTAAAAGAGAAGTCAATTATGACTTGGGCGAGATTGGCCAACGGGTTGAAGAAGCCAGTATCATTGATTATGATGGTGAGAAACCTGCTACGGTTGATGATGCCATCAACCGCATCAAGCATGCGACATCCATTAATCCTGCGACATCCCAAAACGCGCCTCAGGCCATGCGAGATGATATTGACATGCAGTCGCCTGAATACTTATTTGGTGAGGCTTTTACCAATCTAGTTCGGCATATCGTGGTAGATTATCTNGATAAATCGGTTGAACCGATTATCCGTGATGCCATTACCAGTGAAATCANACAGATCGCTAAAAACNCTAAATCAAAAAAGAATTAAGCAGACCTATTCTGGCCGGACTATTCAAGCAGATTGATACCACCGCCACCACAGGTCTACCCGGNACGACAAGAACTAATCTTCCAACCGCCTTTTTGTTAGGTGGTGAAGATCAAGTGACCAATAAAACCGAGGAGATGATTATCCTGATTGCGCCGACAGTGATTGAACCCGAAATTGGCNGCAAATCACCGCATANGGTATTGGATTAAGCCAATGCTTGTATCCATAAAATATATAAATGGAGATGTCTTATCTAGAATAGAGAGCCTTCGCCGCTTCATAAAGATTCCGACTTTCGCTGATATAAAGATCAGCATTGATTCTGCCAGCCGTATAAAGCTCTTTCACCGCCTTCATATCTGCCTCAATCGTCTTCAGATCAGGCTCACCAGTGCCCGCCCCATCTTCACTGCCATATGCAGAAACGTCTGTTGGGGCGCTATTAATCACAGATTGCATTGTCAAGGAAGCCATCATATCAACGGGTCTCTCAACAGGTTTGGATCGCTTAAACATGCTGATAATAATCAGCAAAAGCACCAGCAAAATTCCGCCAAGCACCAACAACACGCCAATCGTATCCTGATTGATATTCCCCTCAAGCAAATCAAGAGAGCCCTTCTGCATATAAGCCCCGACAAAATGGGCAAAATCAACAGAGTTGTTCCAGTATATCTGAATAGCATCCATGTTTTACGCCTCATTCTCAAACTTGCCGTTATCTCTCTTAGCATAATTTGGCGCCTCAATGCTAGCCCTAAGGCATGCCGATAAAGCCATTTCTTGCGGCTTGGAAATGCTGGCAAAATTGCCCGATATTAGCTTGAAATTAAAATCTGAGATTAATCTGCCGCATGACCTTGATATCGGGATTGGTATTGCCACTGGTATGGTCGTGGTCGGCAATATGGGATCACGGTTTCGGTTTAGTTATTCAAGTNTAGGTGATGCCGTTAACACCGCCGCCCGTCTGGAAGCCNTGGTTAAACAAAAAGGCGCTGCGCTGAGTGTTGCGGAAAGCACTATCCAAGCCGCGCTATCAAAACCCGGATTGATTAAAATCGCCTCCCTTCCTGTTNGCGGCAAATCTGATCATGTCGTCAATGTATACAGCATTGCCAAAGCGTCTGGGGCTAAGCTGACTTGACCTGTTGCCGTTAACATATGAAAATAGGATATGTTTAATGTATTTTCCGTAGCCAAATCAAAATCACATTCGGCGACAAAGTCACATATTACCAATATTACGCTGGCTGATAAGATGGTTCCAATGATTATTAATCACCGCCAAAACGCGAAACGGCTAACCTTGCGCGTTGATGATGATCAGATTAAAGTGACGGCACCTGTCTATGTCTCACAACATGATATTATGGCCTTTGTTGACAGTAAATCAGATTGGATAAACGCCAGACTAGAGGCATATGCCGATGTTTATAACAACACAATGCCATCCATTATCTATCATGGAATAGAAACCGCCGTTCGGATNACACCTGATTATCATGGCCATCGCTATTACTTGCGGTATTATGATAATTGCCTTTGGCTTGACCGCCCTCTTAAAGCCCGCATGAGCATTGTCAGGCAAATGGAAAAGCATCTCAAAGCAGAAGCGGATACCCATATCCGTCAATTTCTGACACCTGTTCTTGCCCAATTAAANGAAGCCCCTGTCAGCATCATTATCAGAGATCAAAAATCACGTTGGGGGAGCTGTTCAACTTCGCGGAAACTATCTTTCAGCTGGCGCCTGGTTATGGCACCGCTTGAGGTCATGCGATATGTTGTTATCCATGAGGCGGCGCATCTAAAGCACCATAATCATAGTCAGCAGTTTTGGTCGCTTGTCCATACGCTGATGCCCGAATATCAACAGCATCGCAATTGGCTGAAACAACATCAGAAGCAAGTGATGGCAAAACTGGATAGGCGACTGGCAGGCCTGGATGCCAGACCAGACGACCAATCGCCAGATTGAGCCATGCCTTTTTAAGAGTATTTGGTATAGTTATCGTCAATGAGCAGTGGAAACTTCATTTGACTAATGATATATCCTGATGAGTCCATTGATTTTAGNGTGTAGTATTTAATCTATGTATCGCTTAGCTAATATTATCATTACTCTGATGCCTGCAATCTTTATGATTAGCATGATCAATGGCAAGACAGCATTTTCTGAGGAACCGGTTTGCCTAGAGCCGATCGATAAGTTTGTTGATCCGGGCTATTGCGCTGGCCTGTCCATTGCCTATCTCGAAATTCTGGATGATCAGAACAAAACTCAGGCTGTTGAAATATCAAATGCCGTTAAACAAACAAAAATTGTTCATGAGCAATGTCATAAAACGAAATATGAGGATGCGTTTGCCCTTGGCCAAACCGCTTTTCACCGGATGCTGTTTTATATAACTCCTGACAGGCTAAACAAGCGTCTGTCGGAATGTTATTCTTTGTTAAATAAATACCGCATATCCATAGAAACCAACTCTGCAAATAAGTAAAAAACCAAACCTTTGCTAGTCATCATTACGGTTGCGAATCATGTGATTTAANGGGCATTTCAGGAAAGATAAGATGCTGTTATGGTGGGCGCGGCAAGGATTGAACTTGCGACCCCTACGATGTCAACGTAGTGCTCTCCCACTGAGCTACGCGCCCATAAAACAACTTNNCCATTCTATACCCTAAGCCGACTATAAGTTTCAATCGTTTTCTTTAGATTAATTTTTGGTTATCTTGGGGTAACATGACGCGCAGGATATCATGACACTAGACAGCAACGATAAAGATCACAAAGACACCCTTAAAGATGGCAAAGCTGTTATCGTGACAGGTGCGCTGCCGAGTGTTGTTGTCAAATCAGGGGGAAATCNACGGCTCATCATATCGTCACCACATAGCGGCAGGCGCTATCCTGATCATTTCCTGACTAGTACATGCCGCACGCTTGCCGAATTGCGGCAAGTCGAAGATGCCTTTATGGATATATTGCTGACCCATTTTGGGCTTGATGCCATGCAGGTTTATGCTGATTTCCCACGCAGTTTTGTTGATGCGAACCGCCATCAAGATGAACTGGAAAAGCATATCTTTGATCACTTGAGCGACAGCATTAAGATTAAAACAAGCCGCTATACAAAGGCTGGGCTGGGGGTTATTCCGTCACATTTATCGCGCAAAAAACCTATATATGACCATAAATTGACCGAAGATGAGCTAAACATGCGGCTCAAGAGCTGTTATATGCCATATCATCATGCGCTGATGAGCATGATTGAAACCGGCAAGGCAAGTGGTGAGGTTATTTTGCTCGACATCCATTCCATGCCTTCAAGTTTGGGCATATCGGAGGCTGATATCATTATCGGCACATGTCATGGAAAGTCAGCACCAACATGGTTAAGCAAATGGATAAAAGACTATTTCACCAAGCAAGGGTTGAGGACACAGATGAACACACCCTTTTCTGGCGGTTTTATAACCAGTCATTATGGCAGCCCCAAGGATGATGTTTTTGCCCTTCAGATTGAGATTAATCGAATGCTTTATATGAATGAGCAGCATCTGACCTTATCGCCCGCATGGCATGAATTTGCAAAAATACTGACAAACCTGATCAATCAGATCAGCTTGGTTATCCTGAATAAAACGCCTATAACCCCGCCCGCCGACTAAAGCGGAAAGGGTCAACCGCGCGCCGCATCGCGGCATCAAGAGGTGATGGCTCCTGACAGATATCAGCGGCAATAGCCTCCGCCAAAAGCGGTGCTGTTACCATGCCGCGTGATCCCAAGCCACCAAGAACATATATGCCATTGCCTATTGCGCCAGCGATAGGTTGTCGGTCGGGGGTTGTCGCCCGAACGCTTTGCCGCCCCTGCCATTGATCAGGCGAAAAGGATAAATGCTGTTTCAGAACATCTGGTAAGCGCGCATAATTTTCTTTATGTGCGTTAAGGCTGACCTCATTTTCAGAGCCGATATCATCGCCATCCTTAAGCCGCTGATAGCTTGCCCCAAGCGCATAACTGCCATCGCTGGCTTGCGCCAAATATCCACCAAAGCTCATCGGCAGGCTGATCTTGATATCCGTATCTGCTGGCAGGTGACTGACATGACCACGATTGCCAGTGATTGGTAATATCGGCTCAAGCCGCTTGCCCCACAACGCGGAAAGCCCTATGCCGGCCGCAATGACAACGACATCCGCCGCAATATCATCACCATATTGATCAGTCAGGATAATCGCGTTCTGGGGCGCTGATAGATGATGGATTTGCACCCCATATCGGCATGGCACACCTTGAAGCAATGCGTTAACCCATTGCCGCGGATCAACAGCCCCAGCATAGGGGTAATGAAGCCCATTCTGCGCCGCCTCATTATGCGGTAAATCTAAACCAGACTGATTTGCTGGCGTATCATCATCAATGCTATGAAACAGCGTTTCCGGCCATGCTTGCGCCAGCAGTTTCTGTTGCCGCACAGCTTCCCTGTCATCTTTGGCCAGCGTGATTAATCCAGCACTCTTGCCAGCGCTCATGCCAGCACCTGAGCCTAGCCCTGCCCCCATTGCCAGCGCAGAACGGCGGGCAAAGCCAAAGGCATTGTGCGATAGCCAGCCATGATCGGTATAACTGGCGGTCAGCCGAGGCGATTGCAAGGCGGCGATATTCCCGCTTGCCCCATCGGCTGCGGCTGGCGCGGCATCTAGCACCTCAACATCAATCTGTCGTCTGGCCAGTGCCGCCGCTAATGATGCGCCTGCTATCCCGGCGCCTATGATTTTCACACGCCCAATGTCAGATGCAGAGACAGGCGCTGATCGGCCAGCAACACCGCCAGCAACATGGTTTAATAATACGCCAGTGATGCGGTGACGTTTATGACCAAAGCCAGCATGTCTGGTGATATCAAATCCGGCTTGCTTTAACCCGCGTCTGACCGAACCGGCGGCGGTGAAACTGGCACAAACCGCATTTTTGGCGGAACATCTGGCCATATGGCTGAACATGTCATCTTGCCACATATCAGGGTTTCGTGATGGGGTAAATCCATCCAAAAACCAGACATCAGCAGCAAAATCTGAGCCTGATAACATATCGCGCCCATCCTGATAGATCAGATCAAGCGTGATGCGACCTTGATCCAAAAACACCCGATGTCGCCCCGGCCAGCGTGGCGGTAATGCCGCGATCACATCATCGCATTCCTGATGTAATTCGGGATAGGCAGATAATACCGCGCATATCTGATCAGCGGTTAATGGCGCATGTTCGGCGGCAATATAATGCAGGCGAGCATGATTTGGCGCGGTATGACGAAACAGAGATAACGCCAGACAAAAATTAAGCCCTGTGCCAAAGCCAAGCTCAGCTATCGTTGTCAGCGCTGATGATTTAAACCGCGCGGCAAGCTCTGTTGGTTCAATAAAGACAGCCATGCTCTCCGCGTAGCCACTTGCTGATGAAAAATAAATGTCATCATAAAGCCGTGAATATGCGGTAAGGCGATCACCGTCACGGGTAATCTCAATCAACGGGTCATGAAGCGATATCGGATGATCTGGCATAGCGCAGGCCATAGCAGATTTTATGGTGGCAGACTAGCCCAAGCGCATTATTGCGGCCAGTTCTTGAGATCAAGGGGATACAATTGCTCCGCCAAATTGCCGCGCAAAAACACCAATGTCACTGATCCGATATGAATGCCATATTTGCTGACATATGCGCGATTAATGGCGACATTTTCATCTTGCTGATAAATCCAGTCATTGAACTTCACCCGCAGGCTACTATCGCCAATAGCGAGGTCAATATCATAGACCCAGTTGAGCGCATTGCCGCCAATTTGGCCTGATGCAACGCCGATGACATCTGCCGCCTCACCTTCATAACGGAGGCTTCCGTCATCTTGCTGGCCAAGGTTTTTTATAACCCAGACACGNNGATCNGNTTCCCCATCATCATAGAGAAAATACTCATCAAGCGTCAGCGTGTCNCCATCCAGCGTGCCNGTNATATTGACNCGGAATTGCCGTTTCAAATTACCNTAACGATCCTCAAAAATGCCATAGGCAACAGTGTCACCCGTGAAAAACGTCTCAAGGCTCAAATCAGGGCTGCGCGATTGATGCACCATNGGGGAGCTNGGCGAACANGCCGNCACCGTGANTGCCAGAATNATCNCNAATATCGGGGCAAATATCAGNGGTGANTTTGGGGCAAATATAGGGNGTAATTTCGGGGNATTAACCCCATGCNGGTGCAACCACTTGATCATAAACGTCTCCCTCAAACCACATATGACCTTAAAATAGACCGCCCTGTGGTTGAGGAAAGTGTTATATTTTTGAGCTTGTGGTAGGGGTTAGTGATGGGGGTGTTACTAGACTGCTAGCTAGATCATATGAATATTATTCGTAATCGCAAGATACCAGCGCATCCTATCTCTTTAATGCGCTAGCGTTAGGTACATAACTACAAAGGCAACGACCTATTTGTTGCTTACAATTATCATCTGAATCTTCTTTTCCTGTTCAGCAAATTGTGCCGACATGTTCTCATTTGTAGTTTTTAACTAGGTGTCCAGATTACTAATCCGAGTATTCAGGCGACCTTCCATCTCATGCATATCAGACTTAATGCCGTTTTCCATATGTAACATATCGGCCTTAATGCCGGCGCGTGTGGAAGACATAGTTTCCTCTAAAACACCTCGCATTGCTTGCGCTAATAGGTCAACGCTCCCGTTCATTTTTGTTTTGGCTGACATAACACATTTCTTTCTGAGGATTTCAAATTTATTATGATCTCATTAAAAGTATTTACAACAAAAAAATTGACATCACGCAACAACGCCCTTAAGGCATAGGTTTTATCGGATATACGATTAGCTTTAGCAATCTTCATACCCCGACTCAAGGCATGTTCTGGCCATGTCTCGCGCGGTGCTGATATCGGCAGGGGTAATGATTTCTTCTAACAATTTAATGTTATCGCTCGCCCTTGCTTCTCCATTAATTACGGCAAGGCTGAGCCATGTATAGGCTATCTTAATATCCTCAAAACACCCCGTCCATCAAAATACATCATCCCAAGATTGTTCTGAGCAAAGGGAACACCTTGCAGAGCGGTCATGCGATACCATTTGACGGCTTGCGCGCTATCCTGCTCTACACCTTCACCATTATCATAGATCCACCCAAGCTTAAACTGGGCAACAANATGCTCCTACTCGGCGGCCTTGCCCCANCATTCGACGGCTTCCTCGCTATCCTTCTCTACGCCTTCGCCCTCAGCATACATCCACGCTAAGTTATTCTGAGCTTCAGCATGCCCCTACTCTGCCGCATTGCAATACCAGTAGAAAGCTTGCTTATAATCCTGCTCTATGCCTTCGCAAAAGTCATACATCCATCCAAGGTTAAACTGGGCGACAGTATGCCCCTGTTTGGCCGCCATGCGATACCATTTCACGGCTTCATCATAATCCTGCTCTACATAATCCTGCTCTACGCCCCAATCATTTTCATACATCACCCCTAGGTTAACTGGGCGACAGCATTACCCTCGTTGGCTAGTGGTTCCCATATAGCAATCGAAGCCTCATAATTACCAGCACTATAAGCCGCCCAACCTTTATCAAAATTATCAGCCATAGCTGGCATAGACAGCACCAGCAACAAAACTATCCAATTATATATTTTCATGATCTTATGCCTTTTGTAGGAACATTGATCCAAATGAAGTATAACAGGAAAAGGTTCAAAATTCGTTAACATGATGAAAAAAACAAAGTTCTGGCGAGTCGCCCCTAAAACGCTAAATAATATATTTAAAACAAGNGCTTAGATAAAACGCTCAGGCAAAAGCCCCGATATCAAATCAACATCAGAAACAGCATCCTGCACTGCCGCACCTGTGATTAAATCAGCCGCTAATTGCGACAAAGCCGGGGCAGTTTGAATTCCGTTTCCGCCCTGCCCTGCAAGCCAGAAAAACCCTGTTGCCACAGGATCAAACCCAACCACAGGATCATGATCAGGGGCAAAACTGCGGAGCCCTGCCCATTGCTGTTCCACCCGCGTCACGGTAACNGTGGTGGCTTTCTCAAAACGGTCAATGCCCTCCGCCANCACCATGTCATCGACNCACGCATCACAAGGCGCAATCGGGTCTTGATCCGCAGGCGATACCATCAGTCGTCCAGCATCAGGTTTCGCATACCATGCCTCTGAAATAGACGCAATCATCGGCCATGGCGACGGATCAAGCCCATCCGCCAAGGGGATCATCGCCGCCGACCGCCGACATGGGGTAATAGTGATCGGGCTAGCCTTGGCATGCATGGCCAGCTCGCCAGCCCANGCCCCTGCCGCATTGACAACAATCGGTGTCTCAAAACGATCTGTTTTTGTTTCAATCCGCCAAGTCGAGCCAGTTTTGGTCAGTGACAGAACCTCTTGCCCCGTGTGGATATCCGCGCCTGCCTGCCGCGCCATTCGGATAAATCCTTGGAACAGCTTATCAACATCAATATCAGCAGCGCTGGCCTCATAAACGGCTGACACGAACGGCTCTGTCCGCAGGATTGGGCAAAGCTCTTGTGCCTCATGCGGNGTGATCTCGGCTAGCCCTGTGCTACCATCCATATAGGCGGCCAGCGCATCAGCCTCAGCCTCCGTCACCAAAGCAAGCTCACCCCGATGACTCGTGACGCCGCCATCAACAATCGCATCACCAGCCAGCACATCCCCCGACATACCGATAAGCCGACGCAACAACGCCGTGCCATAATTGGGGATATAGACGGCCGCCGAACGGCTCGTTGAATGATAGCCAAGCGATGTTTCGCGCTCAAGGCAGGTGACGCTCATCATCGGCGCACATCTGGCGGCAAGGCTAATGCCAGCGATACCGCCGCCAATAATGACAATATCACATGTCTTAGTCATCAATAGCGCCTTCGGACAAAAACAACAGCACCCGCGATTGATCATTTAGCCCATATAGCCCTTTAGCCTTGGCCAGCTTTAATGCGGCGTAACCCGCAGCCCCTGACGCAGAGCCAGCAAGCCCAGCCGCCGCCAGCTCCGCAATCAGGCGTTTGCAATCCGCATCACTGATCGTCATGAAAGCATCCGCATGGGCGGCTAATCCTGCTAGCGCAACCTCTGATGCTTCTTTACAATCGAGGCGCCCCATGATCGACACATCACCCCCAGATGAGATGACTTTACCAGCCTTAATGGCCACTTGCAGGGCTGGCGCTTCAGACGGCTCAACAACCGTAATATGCGGCGCATCGCCATAATAATCACGCGCTAATGCCGCGACCGCTGCCGCCAGGCCGCCGACCCCCGCCTGCAAGAAAATATGCGTTGGCGGCTGATCAAGAGCATCAAATGCCTCTGCCGCCATCACCAGATAGCCTTCCATGATATCAACGCCGGTGTAGCATTCCGGCCATGTTGTATCCGACATAATCTGCCATCCTTCGGCCTTGGCACGGGCAAGGGCGGCATCCATGCTGTCTTCGTATGAGTCACCAGCAATCACCACCTCAGCGCCATAGCCGCGCAAGCGTTCGGCAAAATCTGCTGGCACATGCTTCGACAAGTAAATAACGGCTTTAGCGCCAAATAGCCTGGCTCCAGCGGCTACCGATAAGCCATGATTGCCCGCGCTTGAAGTGATATAAACCTCATCTGACAAGACCTCTGACCAATCCGCATTTTGGTCATCTTTATCAGATTGGCGTTTCGCCGCCGCTTGTTTAGCGATAGCATAGGCCGCGCCCAAGGCCTTAAAACTGCCTAGATTCATGCGCTGGCTTTCATCCTTGATATCAAGACGCGCAATCCCTTGCGCCTTAGCCAAATCAGGACAGGCGACTAACGGTGTCGCTTTTGCCGCCGGACATAGCTTTAGCAATTCCAGCGGTGCCGCGACATTGACGCTCACCCCCTTAGGGTCAAATCCGGGCATCCCCTGACCACGCCATGGATTATCAATGGTAAACTCGGCTTCTGTTGTCATTCCTTAAATCTCCTGAAGAAGGGCTTTATGCGGTCACTGAAAGGCTTGTTCATTTTAGCCATGACGCCATTCATTTAAGCGATCTTGCAGACCATACCATGAATATACCATAGGTAAAAACCATGGATGGCCATTATAAAAAGGCAGTGATGGTGGGGCATCTGCGGTCAAAATACTCGGCGCATTAGTCTGGCCTAAGACTTGCTCAGCAAGTTTCTTGCCGCACCACCGCGCCCATACTGTCCCCGAACCAGCATAGGCAGCCGAATAATGCACCCCATTATGGCTAAAAATGCGCGGAATTAACTGACGATTAAACGCCACATAGCCTGTCCAGCAATAGTCGATCTGAACATCAGCTAATTGCGGCAAGATACTGATTAACCTGTTGCGCAAAAAATGCACCGTTTTAAGGGTCGGATTATGTTCAGCCCCTCGCGCCCCAAGCAAAATGCGCTGACCGTCAGGCGTTGGCCGAAAATAGGTGGTTAGCTTCGCCGTATTTCCATACATCCGCAGGGCTGGCATTAAAGCCTTAACGCGCTCACGCCCCAGATTTTCAGTAACGATGATACTGCTCCTGACCGGAACAGTTCGTTGCCGCAGAAATCGGCTAAACCGATGTTCAGACCCGCCCGTATAGCCATTGGTTGCAACGACGACAATATCAGCATGGATACTGCCCTTATCGGTAACAACCAGCTTCCCCGACGTGGCATGATCTTTGATATCGTCAACAGCCGTCTTTTCATAGACCTTGACGCCAGCCTCAGTAATAAGCCGCAAGAAACCCGCAAAAAACTTAGATGCGTGGAAGCCGCCAACATCATCCTCGACCATACCGCCATAAAAGCGGTCAGATACAATCTCACCATGTTGATCAGCTTGGCTAACCATATGGCAAGGGATACCCAACCGCGATTGTAACAAATCGGCTTCCTTTGCCAGATAATCATAATGTTTTGCCGACATAGCGCCCTTGAACCA
>NZIT01000112.1 GCA_002691725.1 SAR116 cluster bacterium
GAACGGCCAGGGGCATATATCTGGCTAGGGGCGGGACATCCGGGCGATGGCGCCATGTTGCATAACGCTAACTATGATTTCAATGATGAGCTGTTGCCGCTTGGCGCCAGCTATTGGGTGACGCTGGTGGAACGTGAGCTGGGGCTTATTGAGTAGGGTTGTCATGCCTGACCGTAATGCTTGGCCGTCTTAGCGCAATCAACCTCATCCATATCCATGTGGCATCTCTTTAGCATCCCTTTTGGCATGCATGACGCTTTGCTAGCGCACAACAATCAGATCCGCCCAGCGGGTCGTATAGGAAGGGGAGCGGAATTGCTGGCGCATATGCCAGCCAGGTTTATCCGCCGCTATGGCGCGGTTTTGCTGACCTGGCTTAATCCCCTCGCTCGCATGAAATAATGTACCGCGCCCCATCATGGCATTAACCTGATCAAGCATCGCCATGCGGCGCTTGCTCGCGGCATCTGTCGCGACACCATTAGCCGTTAAGCCGTCAAGCCGCCACAGGCTTTTCTGTTCTTTGCCATCAGCCACCAGATCAGTCAGCATAACC
Source organism: SAR116 cluster bacterium (assembly GCA_002691725.1). GTDB lineage: Bacteria > Pseudomonadota > Alphaproteobacteria > Puniceispirillales > UBA1172 > UBA12202. The sequence goes on from NZIT01000112.1 coordinate 557, forward strand.
CCTGCCTTATGATAGCGAAATCCAGGCCGATAAAGTTGCTGGATAGCGCGCGTGGCGGCGGCGATAAGCGTGCTTGTATCTGCGGTAGGTTCATCAAATTGGATCAATGCCGCGTTGCTATATTGTGGGTCTTGGGTGCGGAACCGATTGGTTCGGATAAACACATAAATCCCTGTTGCAAGGCTGTTCTGTTTGCGCAGTTTTTCGGCGGCGCGCGCGGTATAGCTGGCAGCGGCCTCCTCGATGCTACTGCGGTCACTAATCAGCCTGCCAAAGCTCCGCGACGACATGATATTCTGCTTGGCCTGGACGGCCTCAAGCTCAAGGCAAGAGATGCCATTTAGCTCATGCACAATACGTTCACCAACAACAGATAAGGCTTTGCGAATCTGCTGGGGGTTAGCCCGTTGTAGCTGCAACGCTGTTTTAATCCCCATAGCGCGCAGACGTTCACCCCAGCGCCGCGATATCCCCCAGATATCCTCAACCGCAATATCGCTTAAGATGCGGGTCATTAAAACCGGGTCTGTCATCATATAAACGCCATCACTGGTATATTTTTTGGCAATCCGATTGGCCAGTTTTGCGAGCGTCTTTGTCGCCGCCACACCAACGGAAACCGGAATGCCTGTCCATTGCCCAATCGCCTGCCGCATATCACGCATATGTTGAGGCAAGGCCGTTTCGGCAAAGCCATTTAATCCCAGAAAAGCCTCATCAATCGAATAGACTTCCACGTCAGGAGTAAACTGACCCAGCGATTCCATCACCCGGCCAGACATATCACCATAAAGCGGATAGTTTGATGAAAATACACGCACCTTATGCCGTTTAAGCGCGGCAGCGTATTCATGCACCGCAGCACCCATGGGGATGCCTAATGCTTTTGCTTCATCAGAACGGGCAATGATACAGCCATCATTATTCGATAATACAACAACTGGCTGCTGCGCCAAGGATGGCTCAAAAACCCGCTCACAAGATACATAGAAATTATTACAATCAACTAATGCAAATACCATAATCCCACGCCATCATCACACACTATAAATCAGACACTGTAAATCACACACTGTAAATCAGACACTGTGGATGACATTAGTAACCACACCCCAGATTACCATACTCGCCTCATCGCTGATGGTAATCGGCTCATATCGATCATTTTCTGGCATTAACATGGTCTTGCCAGATTTATGATGCAGTCGCTTAACCGTCAGCTGACCATCAACCGCAGCAATGATAATCTTGCCGTGACGCGCCTCAATACTGCGATCAACAACCAGAATATCATCTTCGTGGATGCCAGCTTTGATCATAGAATCGCCGCTTACCCGAACAAAGAATGTCGCCGCCGGATGCTTGACCAGATAGTCGTTCAGATCAAGACTGCCTTCGAGATGATCATCAGCAGGTGAGGGAAAGCCAGCCGCCACCGCACAGCTGAATAAAGGCAGCGGTTGGCGACCACCAGCCGCAACATAATCCATAATCTCATCAATCATGCTAACCGGCAGGCGAACAGGCTTAGTCGCCTCACCATAACGGCCTTGCCCTGCTGGCCGACCGGCACCTGGACGGGCGCCGCCCCTCTTGCCTGGTGCTGATGGCGGCGTAGTGCCTGCAGATTTGGATTTAGATTTGGCGCCAGATTTGGCGCCAGATTTAGCGTCAGATTTGGATGTCGCTTCAGATGTGGAGGGCTTGAAAGGAATGGGGGATGAAGATGATGGTTTCATGATAATCACACTGCTATAATTTATAAGGGAACTAATACTGGATAACAAATGCCGATATGATAAATATTGGGATGATAAGTATTGGGATAATAAGTATTCGGATGATAAATATTGGCATAACAAACCCATATATACGCATATCGTATATATTAGAATACGGTACTTTATTCAAAAGTCAAGCTGTTGATTATTGATTAACTTGATTGGCTAATCTGCGGAATAGCGATGCAAGACATGCCTTTCTGAAACAGCTGAAGGCAGGCTTGTCGTGCCAGGGTTTCATCAAAGCCGCTGAAATGCACCTGCCATAAGGTCAGATTGCCATATGAAATTTGCCGCAATTGGGCAGGCTGATGCGATAAAATATCATTAGCGGCAACGCGCGCATTTCTGGCGGCGCGATGAGCGCTGGCACGTTTCTCAAAGCTGCCAACTTGTATCCCCCAGCCAATGATACGGGTTTCTTCAACCGGTTCTGGATCAGCCAGCTCAGGCCGTGCTGGCGGCACGGCAACAGCAACTGATAACGACCCGGAATCCGTATCACGGCTAACGGTGAGAACATTAGGTTTAGGTGGCGGCGGCGCAACGGGCGTTGGCGCTAAGGGTTTCTTTTTGGGAACTAGCGTGGTTTCGGCATATTGCGGGATACGGGCAAATTGCTTATTCAGCAAATGCACCATATGCTGATCGCGTGAACGTCCTGAGCGGCCACCAAATACTACCCCAACCAAGCGTACCCCACGGCGCTCGACGGTGGCGACCAGATTAAATCCAGAGGCGCGAATATACCCTGTTTTAATGCCGTCCGTGCCTTCATAACTGCTCAATAAAGTGTTGTGATTTTTATATCGGCGGCCGTTATATTCAAAGGACTTGGTTTTAAAAAGCTGAAAATAATGGGGAAAATCGTTACGGATAGCGACGGCGAGTTTTGCCATATCACGGGCCGTTGATTTCTGTTTTGAGTGAGGCAGACCTGAGGCGTTGCGAAAAGTTGTCTGGCTCATGCCGATAGCTTGTGCCTTTCGCGTCATTTTCTTCGCAAACTCACGCTCAGTACTGGCTAGATGCTCACTAATCACAGTAGCAACATCATTAGCTGACTTGGTGATCAGCGCATAGATAGCATTTTTGACGGTGATATGACTGCCCGGCCGAAGCCCTAATTTTGATGGTGAGCGGCTCGCCGCCAGATTGCTGACACGCATCTTGGTATCCATGTGGATTTTGCCCTGATCAAGTGCCTCAAATACCATGTAAAGCGTCATAATTTTGGTCAGTGATGCTGGATACAGCTTTTTATCAGCGTTCCGCGAATACATAACCTCACCCGTGCTTTCATTAACCACGATTGAGGCGTATTTCGCCTCAGCAACAGGGCTGAAACCAGTGGTGAGGGTGATGGCTAGAAGAAGCAGAAAAAACAGGTTTTTCATCTAAAAACCCTATTCTGAATAATGATGCCATAAAGGTTTAGAATTAGCATACCTAATATTAGCACGTTGACCTTAACAGTCAAATTAAGTAACGCTAAAACTGGCCGAAAAAATTGACATGAAAACATGGCAATGAAAAAGACAATGAAAATACTATGCGAAAAGCTGGTCAGCGTTGCGGCAATACAAAAAATCTTTATCCATAAGGTGAGATTTTTCATATCAAGCCCTTTCAAATCTGAAAAATATGATCATATTGTTTAGTATGGAACGCTTACAACAACATATGCAACTGCTATGCCATGCCGATGCCAGAATGTCATCAGATGATGGCAGTAATGATAATGATAAAACATCAATTAATGTTACGATCATGGCAGAGCGTCCAAAAGTCAAACGGCCGCCACTCTATAAGGTAATCATGCTAAATGATGACTTTACACCGATGGAGTTTGTTGTGCATGTTTTACAGAGCTATTTTCGCAAATCAGAAGAAGAAGCAACGCAGATCATGCTTCATGTTCATCAACGTGGGGTAGGCGTATGTGGAGTATATACATATGAGGTTGCGGAAACAAAGGCCTCACAAGTGATGGACCTTGCCAGAAAGAATCAACATCCCTTGCAGCTTCAGTTGGAAAAGGAATAGTTTTATGCTGTCACAAGAACTTGAAGAAACCCTAAAGCGTGCCATGTCTATGGCGGCGAAAAAGGGACATGAATTTGCAACTCTTGAACATTTGCTTCTTGCCTTAACTGAGGATAGTGATGCGCTTGAAGTATTGAGCGCGTGCAATGCCGATGTTAACGATCTCCAGCAAAAACTCATGCTTCATATTGAACAGACATTTGAAACGCTGGGCAATGATGTGGTGGAAACGCGCCCGACAAACAGCTTTCAGCGCGTGCTGCAACGTGCGGTCATCCATACGCAATCATCCAATCATGAACGCGCGACCGGCGCTAATGTTCTGGTAGCTATGTTTGCTGAACGGGAAAGCCATGCTGTCTGGCTGCTCAATCAGCAAGACATTAACCGCATTGATGTAGTCAGCTATATCAGCCACGGGATTGCTAAAAATCCAGCCTTTGATGCTGATGGTGTTGGTGCTGATGGCACCGCCGTCAAAGATGATGAGGTTAATCAGAAACAAAATCCTCTTGCGGCTTATGCGGTTGATCTTAATGAAAAGGCGCGTATCGGTAAGATTGATCCGCTTATCGGCCGACATAAAGAGGTTGATCGGACGATACAAGTTCTCTGTCGGCGCACCAAAAACAATCCTCTGCTGGTTGGTGATAGCGGTGTTGGTAAAACCGCCATTGCTGAGGGGCTAGCCCGCAAGATCATCGAAAAGGATGTGCCAGCCGTGCTTGAGGATGCGATTATCTATTCGCTGGATATGGGTGCGCTACTAGCGGGAACACGCTATCGTGGTGACTTTGAAGAACGGCTGAAGGCTGTCATGAACGAAGTTGCTAAAAACGATCAGGCGATTCTGTTTATTGATGAGATTCATACCATCATCGGTGCTGGCGCGACTAGTGGCGGTGCTATGGATGCGTCAAACTTGCTGAAGCCTGCTCTCCAGGAAGGGTCATTGCGCTGTATTGGCTCAACGACTTATAAGGAGTTTCGGGGTTGGTTTGAAAAAGACCGTGCCTTATCACGGCGCTTTCAGAAAATTGACGTGAATGAGCCTAGTGTAGCTGATACCATTAAGATTCTTAGTGGCCTGAAACGCCAATACGAAGATCATCATGATGTGCGTTTCACCGTAGCGGCGCTGAAATCTGCGGTTGAATTATCCTCACGCTATATCACCGATCGGAAATTGCCGGATAAAGCGATTGATGTCATTGATGAAGCGGCGGCGGCACAGATGCTGGTTCCGCCATCACGTCGCCGTAAAGTCATTGGTGAGAAAGAAATTGAAACGACAATCTCCAGCATGGCGCGGATACCAGCTAAAACGGTTAATCGTGATGATCGGGCGGCATTGGCAAGTCTCGAATCTGACCTGCATCGCATGGTTTATGGTCAGGATGAAGCGATTGTTGCGCTGGCCTCGGCGATTAAGCTCGCTCGTGCCGGATTGCGTGACGCGGAAAAGCCGGTTGGCAATTATCTCTTTAGCGGGCCTACGGGTGTTGGTAAAACCGAAGCGGCGCGGCAATTATCCGAATCCATGGGCATTAAGCTCATCCGCTTTGATATGTCCGAATATATGGAACGCCATTCGGTCTCGCGGCTGATCGGGGCGCCTCCGGGCTATGTTGGCTTTGATCAGGGCGGCTTATTGACTGACGCGGTTGATCAAAATCCTCATGCTGTGCTTTTGCTTGATGAGATTGAAAAAGCCCACCCGGATATCTTTAATCTGCTCTTGCAGGTCATGGATAATGGCCGCCTGACCGATCATAATGGTAAGACCATCGATTTCCGTAATGTCATTATCATCATGACAACAAATGCTGGTGCCAGTGAGATGACAAAAATGTCTATCGGGTTTGGTCGCGGCAGACGTGAGCAAGCTGGTAACGAAGCGATTGAGCGAACCTTCACCCCTGAGTTCAGGAACAGGCTAGATGCGATTATTAATTTTGCTGCTCTCGCCCCTGAAACGGTGCGCAAGGTTGTTGATAAGTTCATTATCCAACTCGAAGCGCAGCTAGCCGATCGCGGCGTCACCATTAGCTTAACCGATGCGGCGCGTGACTGGCTGGCTGAACGTGGGTATGAGCCAGCTTACGGGGCGCGGCCGCTAGCGCGTGTCGTCCAGGAGCATGTCAAAAAGCCGCTTTCCGAAGAATTGCTGTTTGGCAGACTGGTTGATGGTGGATCGGTTGAGGTTGATACAGGCAAGCCAGATAAAGATGGCGATATCACCTATCTGATCGTTAATGTGATCAATGGTGATGCGTCTGGTCAGAATAAACCGATAAAAGCTAAAAAGGCATCAGCCAAAAACCCACCGGCTAAAAAGACATCAGCGAAAAAAGTGCCAGTTAAATAGTAGAAGCGAAAAAACCCAGCCCTGCCGGTGCTGAGTCGCGCTAAGCCGATATCAGCTTTCGCCTTTATAGGGAAGCCAGGATAACAGCTCGTGCATTTCGCGCTCGACCTGTTTGGCTTCTCTTGCTGTGAAATCAGCGACCGCGTCATTAAACTGATCATTATTCATGTAATGCGCTGAATAGGTGAGAACAGGCGCATAGCCGCGTTGAACCTTGTGCAGACCTTGCGCTCCTGCCTCAACCCGGGCAAGGCCATGGCTGATAGCGTAATCGATCGCTTGATAATAACAGGTTTCAAAATGCAGAAAGGGGATATCGATCATGCTCCCCCAGTTGCGGCCATATAACGTATCTTGACCAATAAAATTGATCGCGCCTGCGACAGCGCCATCATCTTTTGATGCCATGACGAGAAGAATATGGTCACGCATCGTCTGATGAATTTGATCGAAAAAATCACGGGTGAGATAAGCGCCGCCCCATTTCCGATCAATCGTCGAGAGATAGAACCGATAGAAATCATCCCAGTCTTTAACGGTCAGATCATCGCCTTGTTTTTGGGCGAAACTGACACCAGCATTCGCAATATCGCGTCTTTCACGGCGCAGGCTCTTGCGCTTGCGTGAGGCCATGCGGGCAAGAAAATCATCAAAACTGGTATAGCTTTGATTATGCCAGTGAAATTGTAGCCCAAGGCGGCTGATCCAACGTCCGGATGTGCCTGCCGCAGTTTTTTGTGTCAGCGCATCATGCTCAGCTTTGCTTAAAAAGGTAATATGTGCGGATGAAAGATTAAGCTGTTCAACACAGCCAAGGCAGGCCTCTGCCAGCAAGTGACGCGCATCACGCGCTTGCTCAGCCGTAAGCGATGGATCAACCAGCAACCGCTGCCCGGGAACAGGGGTGAAAGGAATACCGCCTTGGGCTTTTGGATAATATTGACCACCAGCGCGCCGCCACGCATCCGCCCAGCTATGATCAAATACATATTCGCCATAAGAATGTGTTTTCAGATAAAGCGGCATAATAGCGCAAATCTGGCCGCTATTGTTTTTCATGATAAGATGTCTTGGTATCCATCCCGTTGCTTCACAAGCCGAACGGCTGTCTTCAAGTGCCTTAAAAAACGCATGCTTTAAGAGGGGGTTTTCCCCGCCAGCACATTTATCCCAAATATCGCTTGAAATGGCGCTTGCCGTTTCAACCATCTCAGCGGTCCAGCCGCTTGCGCCTGAACGTGTTGCGCCTGAACCTGGTTTAGCATTGCTATTGCGTGAGGGCAGATCATCATCCATGCTTACCATATTGGTTCAAATGGTGGCGGAAACAATGGCGATAAGCATAAAGTGATGAAATATTTATCTGCGGCTAGGCAATCTCAAAAATACCTTCGATTTCAACCAGACAGCCAAGCGGTAAAGCGTTTGTGCCGACCGCAAAACGGGCATGCCGTCCAAGCTCACCAAAAACATCTACCATCATATTTGAGGCAATATTGATGACAAGTGGCTGGGCCGAGAAATCAGCTGTGCAGGATACAAATCCGCCAAGCTTAACAACACGAGTAACGCGATCAAGATCACCCCCTGTTGCCGCCTTTAATTGGGCGAGCAGATTGATAGCGCATTTTCTGGCTTCACCTTCTGCATCGTCTTGCGTCATCGTGCCGTCACCAACAGCGCCGGTTTTTTCGATCTTGCCATCGACCAAAGGAACCTGCCCGGAAATGAAAACCAGATTGCCGCTAATGACATATGGAATATAGTTTGCCGCTGGCGCCGGGGCATCAGGAAGGCTTATGCCCAATTCGGCGAGACGTTTATCGATGTTACCAGACATGGTATCTCCTATTCATATTGTGATTTTGTTGTTATTGGCGGGGTGCGGTTTAGCTACACCCCGTTGTTGCTCCGCAAGTATTACATTTGAGACAAGTGCCATTGCGAACAAGCGTAAAGTTGCCGCATTCGTTACAATTTTCACCTTCATAGCCTTGCATACGGGCTTGCTGAACCTGACTTGCGACTGAACTGGATGCTGCGCTTGCCCCTGTATTTGTTGTTACAGCACCTGTGGCTTGTTCGTCGCTGGTGGCGATACCTGCTGACAGGCTGGCAGGGATATTGGCATCACCATCCGTGCCTGTCCCTTTGCCATGTAACAGCACAATGTTGCGGTTGCGGACAAAGCCAGAACTGATGGTGGCTTGCGCGATATCAGACTGACCTTCGCCAGCACCCATCGCATCCATGGCCAAATCATCCGAATTAACATGCCCTAAATCAGCTCGGTCAAGATATGAGATCGCTAATTCACGGAAGATATAATCCAGAATAGATGATGACATTTTGATCATGTCATTGCCCTGCACCATGCCTTGCGGCTCAAACCTTGTGAAGGTAAAGGCCTCGACAAACTCCTCAAGCGGCACGCCATATTGGAGACCAATAGATACAGCGATAGCAAAATTGTTCATCAATGAGCGGAACGCCGCGCCTTCTTTGTGCATGTCAATGAACAGCTCACCCAGCTTACCGTCTTCATATTCGCCCGTACGCAGATAAACCTTATGGCCGCCAACAATGGCCTTCTGTGTGTAGCCTTTGCGGCGATGCGGCAGACGCTGACGGGTGGCGACATAACGCTCAATGATTTTTTCAACAACCTTGGTTGTCTGAGCGGCGACTGCTGGCGCTTCTTCCATGCTTTCGACGTCATCATCATCAATCAGGCTAGCCGAAAGCGGCTGGCTTAGCTTTGAGCCATCACGATAAAGCGCGTTTGCCTTCAAGCCCAATTTCCAGGATAGCATATAGGCCGCACCACAATCTTCGACGGTCGCGTTATTAGGCATATTGATCGTTTTTGAGATTGCCCCTGAAATAAATGGCTGTGCCGCCGCCATCATGGTGATGTGGCTATCAACGCTAAGGAAACGCTTGCCAAGACGTCCGCAAGGATTGGCACAATCAAAGACGGGCAAATGCTCATCCTTGAGATGCGGCGACCCTTCAAGGGTCATTGATCCGCAGACATGCGTATTGGCATGTTCAATCTCATCCTTGCCAAATCCAAGATGAGCAAGCAGATCAAAGCTGAAATCATTCATTTGCGCTTCGGTCAGCCCAAGCGTGTCCTTGCAGAAGTCATCCCCTAACGTAAAGCGGTTAAACGCGAACTTGATATCAAAGGCGGTTTTAAGCGCGCCATTAAGAGTATCAAGAAGGCCATCGGTGAAGCCCTTCTCTTTGAGCGCAGAGGTGCTGATAGACTGACATTTTTCAAGCGAGCCATGACCAACAGCATAACGGATAATATCGTCAATCTGGCTGTCATCATAACCCAGATTAGTCAGCGCCTCAGGTACCACGCGATTGATAATCTTGAAATAGCCGCCGCCAGCAAGTTTCTTAAACTTAACGATAGCAAAATCAGGCTCAATACCAGTGGTATCACAATCCATAACCAAGCCGATTGTGCCAGTTGGCGCAATAACGGTTGTCTGAGCGTTGCGGTAACCATGGTCTTCGCCTAGCTTCAGGGCGTTGTCCCATGCCTTTGTCGCGGCTTCGACCAAGTCCTGATTTGGGCAATCATCGCGCTTAATCGGAACCGGCAGAACAGACAGGTCTTCGTATCCAGTCGCCTCACCATGAGCTGCACGGCGATGGTTGCGGATAACCTTTAACATGTGATCTGCATTTTCCTGATAGCGTGGGAATGCGCCTAGTTCTTTCGCCATCTCGGCAGAGGTAGCATAGGATACACCTGTCATCAGCGCAGATAGCGCGGCACCAATGGCGCGGCCTTCGTCGCTGTCATAAGAATGTCCGGATGCCATTAGCAAGCCGCCGATATTGGCATAACCAAGACCGAGCGTTCTGTATTCGTATGAAAGCTGGGCAATTTCCTTTGATGGGAATTGTGCCATCAGAACAGAAATCTCAAGCGTGATTGTCCACAGCTTAACCGCATATTCATAGGCTTCAATATTAAAGCGCTTATCGGCATGTCTGAATTGCATCAGATTAAGCGAGGCGAGGTTGCACGCCGTATCATCCAGGAACATATACTCAGAGCATGGGTTTGAGGCATTGATGCGGCCGCCCTCAGGGCAAGTGTGCCATTCATTAATGGTGGTGTCATATTGCAGACCAGGATCAGCGCAAGCCCATGCCGCATAGGCAATCTTTTCCCATAACTCGGCAGCATTAATGCGGTCACAGACTTCACCATCGGTGCGGCGGACAAGCTCCCATTCGCCATTTTCCAATACCTTGCCAAGGAAATCATTGGTCACCCGAACAGAGTTGTTGGAGTTCTGTCCAGCAACGGTCAGATAGGCTTCGGAATCCCAATCAGCATCATAAGTCTTAAAGCTGATCTCCGTATAGCCTTGCTTGGCAAACTGGATCACCCGCTGGATGTAATTTTCGGGGATCAGCACCTTACGCGCATCAATAATGGCTTTCCGCAAGGCCTGATTGCGCTTCGGGTCAAACTGATCTTCATCACTATTGGCATCGGCGATTGGCGTCGTGCAGGCGGCCATGACTTCATTCATATGCTTGCTGGCTAGTTTAGAGCCTGTCACCAAGGCCGCGACCTTTTGCTCCTCGGTCACCTTCCAGTCAACATAGTCAATAATGTCAGGGTGATCGACATCAACGGTGACCATTTTTGCGGCGCGGCGTGTTGTGCCGCCTGATTTAATAGCACCAGCCGCTCTATCACCAATACGCAGGAAGCTCATCAAGCCTGATGACTTGCCGCCACCGGCAAGCGGTTCGGTCGCTCCGCGCAGAGAGGAGAAATTGGTGCCAGTGCCAGAGCCATATTTGAACAGTCTTGCCTCACGCACCCATAGGTCCATGATGCCGCCTTCGTTAACCAGATCGTCTTTGATCGACTGGATAAAGCAGGCATGCGGCTGAGGGTGTTCATAAGCGGATTTGGAACGGGTCAGTTTGCCTGTCTCAAAGTCAACATAGAAATGCCCTTGTCCAGCGCCATCAATACCATATGCCCAATGCAAACCAGTATTAAACCATTGCGGGCTGTTCGGTGCCGCCATCTGATGCGCCAACATATAACGCATTTCGTCAAAATAGACCTTGGCATCATCTTCGGATGAAAAATATCCGCCCTTCCATCCCCAATATGTCCAAGTGCCAGCAAGCCGATCATAAACCTGCTTNGCNGATAGCTCNCCANTATANCGTTCAGCCGNTGGCANGTCTTTCATAGCNGCNTCATCAGCCACAGAACGCCACAACCATGAAGGAACATTGTTTTCTTCAACTTTTTTCAGCTTTGCAGGAACGCCAGCNTTNCGNAAATATTTTTGCGCCATAATATCACTAGCTACTTGTGAAAAAGCTGTCGGTACTTCAACGTTTTCAGCACGGAACACAATCGTGCCATCGGGATTTTTAATCTCGCTTGTCACATATGTCCATTCCATTGTCTCATATGGAGATTGATCAGCTTTGGTAAAGTGGCGTGTGAGCTGCATTTGTTATATCCTTGTTAATAATACGTTTACAAAAAAGAGAGTGAACACGAAGGATTTTGATGCCATCGCGTTTATCTAATTTAACTATATGTTGTATTCGGTTAAGTACAAACTACATGATGTTGGTGGTCGAGCGCAATATCAAAATTTTGCCAGAATCAAAAAAAAGGGGGTTGACTAGATAAAACCCTGCTCTGGCTTCATACTCATGTGAATCACAGGTTGAGAGCCAAAATCAACTACAACTAATACGCGAAAAATACTCAATTTGATTTTGATTATTTCATCTTTTTGGTCTCAATTTGGTCTCTTTTTGATGAGAAATAATGCTAAATATCCTCGGCCTAAATATCCTCGGCAGGGATAAACCATTACGGCAAAGACAAACAACCAGATTATAGCCTATCATTATAGCATAGTATTATAGCCTATCAAAGAGCTATCCTTATGATTATTGCCAGCAGCATTAATGGCATGGAAAATATTGCATCATGAAATATTGCCCGAGAAATATTGCATGGCGAAAGAATATCCGTTATCAATAGAATACAATCATCTTTTTGAGATAAGGTTTAATATCGCTATGCATTGGCTCACCCGATTGAATATACGCCTGACTGCAAAACTAGTGGGTGATGATGAGTTTGGTAATCGCTATTACGAGAGCAAAAAGCCGCGCAGCCATGGCCGCAAAAGCCGTTATGTCATTTTTAATGGCAAGGCAGAGGCTAGCAAAGTGCCTGCTGATTGGCATGGCTGGCTGCATCATACAGAAGCGTCGCCGCCACCGCCTGAGGGCTATTCCAAACATTCGTGGCAATTGCCGCATCAGCCTAATCTCACCGGAACGGTACATGCCTATAAACCAGCGGGTCATTTGTTGCGCCTCGGCAAACGGCGCAAGGCAACTGGTGACTATCAACCCTGGAAGCCGGAGTAAAAATTATGCGGAATACCATAGAAATGGTGATGGGGGCGGTGGTATTGGTCATTGCTGGTGCCTTTTTATGGCTTGCATTATCATTCACTAATTTTCAATCTGGTGAAAGCATATCGGTTGAGGCCGTATTCGGCAAAATCGGTGATCTGAAAACTGGTGATGATGTTCGCATCTCTGGCATCGCGATTGGCAGTGTAGCGGCAACCCGCCTCGACCCTGATCTGTTTGAGGCCAGGGTCGTCATGGATATTGATCCCGTCTATGCCATCCCCGATGATAGCGTTATTCGTGTCTCATCAACCTCGCTTCTGGGCGGCAGTCATATTGACATTGTGCCGGGCATTTCCTCAGATGCGATTGCCGAAGGCCATGTGTTTTACAACACGCTTGATCCAGTTAGTCTGACCGATATTATTGGCAAGGCTATATTTAGCGACGGCCAATCAGGACAATAACTTATGCGGCGTCTTAGCTCGGATGTTATCTGTCTATTTTTGATCCTTATGATTTGCGTTGGTATTATTGGCGGTGGCCTGCCTATTAATCAGAGCCTTGCTGATGGTAACTGGCTTAAAGGTGAGCGAGCACGGCTTCAAACCCTTGATAAAATCACCGCCCGCATAGCGACGCTAGATGTGCCGATTGGCTTGGCGACACGGTTTGGCACGCTTGAGCTATATGTTCATTCGTGCAATTACCGCCCCCCGGATCAGCCGCCAGATCATGCCGCCTTGCTGGAAATCAGAGCGGTGGATTATGATGGGCGGGTCACCGAACGTCCTATTTTTTCGGGCTGGATGTTTGCCTCATCGCCGGCGATCAGCGGGCTTGAGCATCCGGTCTATGACATCACGGTGCTGTCGTGCAGTAGCTGAGCGAGCATGTCTCGCTGATCTGGACGCTCCGGCAAGCCCGCGCTTCGATGGCGTGAAAGGTCAGGGCGGTGATGGAATTCAAACCGCACCTGCATTGCCGCAATTAGCGGCTCGACAGGGCTTTATTTTCTTCTTCCTGTTAACGAATTATTAACATTTGCTTGATATGCTTTATCTGGATCAATGTTCCTGCAAAAGGATTAAAATCATGAGAGCATTAAGGTGGATATGTGTGTTGCTGGTGCTGTCCATGCCAGCCATGGCGGATGATTTTTATGATGGGTTGCGGGCGTATGATAGCGGCGATTATAAAACGGCGCTTAGAATATTCAAGCCGCTAGCTGATGAACTGGGGCATGCTGAAGCTGAGTATAGGCTTGGGTGGATGTATCGGTATGGCTGGGGTGGTCTATCAGAGGATAAACAGGAAACCGTCAAATGGTATCGCATGGCCGCCGAACAGGAAAACACTGATGCTTATTTTTTCCTGGGGAACAAACAGGACAATGCTGATGCCTATTTTTTCTTGGGAAATATGTATGACTTGGGCGAGGGTGTAGAGCAGGATAGCCAGAAAGCCGACAAATGGTGGCGCATGGCCGCAGAA
>NZIT01000113.1 GCA_002691725.1 SAR116 cluster bacterium
AATCGCACTCTGGTTGTCTTTGGTGAGGGTGATGAGGTTGTGGTTACATCAGGTGAGTTTGGCGTCAGATTTCTGCTGATATCTGGGGCGCCTCTACGCGAGCCTGTGGCATGGCATGGGCCGATTGTTATGAATACGCGGGATGAGCTGGTTGAGGCTTTTCAAGAGCTTAATAACGGCAAGTTCATCAAAGAAGGTGCCGAAGACTGGATTGGCAAAACGCGCAAATAATCACCTTAACAGCCTTATATAAATCGCCGAATATACAATCAGAAAAATCACCACCGCCAGAGCGCAGATATGGCTGGATTGATAATAGCTAAATCCAATTAGCACCGGCAGAGCCGACATAGGCAGGATGATCGCCGTAGCACATGGATTTGACCATGATCGCGGTATCCTGCCCTTCGATGCAATTTCTATACGGCGCATCAAAACGTGATGAAAATGCATCATATCTGGTCTTGTTGCGTCTGATTTTTTGTATATGCGGCGGAATATAGAATGAAGCATATCCATGGCTGGCCAGAAGACAATGAGCAAAATTGCCCATGCGGATACCTCTGGATGGCGTGCCTTTAATGCAATCAGGGATATGGCAATTAAAAATCCTAGAGAATAGGCGCCCGCATCTCCCATAAAAATCCGGCCAGTCGGATAATTGAGCATGAAAAATCCTAATACGGCCGAAAATATCAGCGTATTAAGAACAGCAATATTGGGCTCAGATACTTGATGGCTTAGGGCAATAATCGCCGCCGACATGATCAGTGTTTTGCCTGAGGCCAGACCATTAATCCCATCAATCATATTGATAGAATTGATCAATGTAACAATCGCCAGAATGGTGAACGCAATGCCAATAACGGGATAGCTTAACAGCGTATTCACATACGGAAAATTAATCTCAGTTAACCAAATACCTGTAAAAAAGATGAATATCCCTGCTGATATTACCCCCAGACATAAGCGCAAATAGGGATGAATAGGGCGATGCACATCTTCACATATTCCAGCAATAAAAATAGGTAACAGCGCAAGCAACAACTCCCATTTAACAGGTATCACAACCATAAATAACCCTGCAAAAATCGCAATAATAATNGCTAANCCGCCTAANCGTGGGGTAGCGATTTTATGCGCNGCNCGTTTTTCTGACAGATGATNATCAGGCCTNTCAAAGCGCCGTGATATGGCAACAATGACTATTGATATGAGAAAGCTCANNACAAGCGTTAACATAAATGGATNTGGTATATTCATATTTTGTTACCAGTTTCTTAGAACAGANNTANGATATCATACTCCNTNATNGGCATGTGATAAAATTTTTGAGTGACAAAATTCTTGAGCAACAAAATGATCATNAAANNATTACCCCNTCATGATCTATACGCTATCNCTTGTTTCTGATAGGTTCAGNTCATGATGTCATCTGCTCCTATNNTTGTTACTGGTGTCGCTGGATTTATAGGCTTTCATCTGACCAAGCGGNTGCTTCAAGATGGCCATAAGGTNGTNGGTGTTGATAGCCTGACCAGCTATTACAGCACNNNGCTCAAANAAGACCGTTTAGCCCAGATANCGGATCAGCAATTCCANTTCCNGCATCTTGATCTGGCTGATCAGGATGCTGTGTTTTCNTGTTTTGATCAAGCCAAGCCAAANACCGTGNTCCATTTAGCCGCCCANGCTGGCGTTCGCTATTCTATNGANAANCCTGCCGCCTATATGGACAGCAANATGACAGGGTTTTTCCATATTCTTGAAGCCNGCCGNNAGCATCAGATTGANCATCTGGTCTATGCNTCNTCATCATCGGTATATGGCGCATCNACCGATTATCCGTTTTCTGAAAATCAACCTGTTAATCATCCNGTCAGTTTTTATGCCGCGACNAAAAAAGCCAATGAAGCCATGGCACATTCNTATGCNCATCTTTATGGCTTGCCGTGTACAGGATTGCGNTTTTTTACCGTTTATGGCCCNTGGGGGCGGCCAGATATGGCGTTNTGGACGTTCAGCGACCGTATCATGAAAGGTGAGCCTATCCATGTCTATGGTNANGGNGAGATGAGCCGTGATTTCACCTATATTGATGATATTATTGACGGCATNANCCGGNTGNTCCCGCTAGCNCCANANCCNAACCCTGATTGGGATAGCGCCAAACAGCATCAGGCAACAAGCNCNGCCCCTTGGCGCATCCTCAATATTGGCAATAATAACCCNACNGNNNTGGAGCATTTTATTGCTGTTCTGGAAGATGCTATCGGCATCAAAGCGATCAAAGAATATCTGCCTATGCANGATGGTGATGTTCGCCGNNCNGCCGCCGATATCAGCGCCATTCATCAGCTAACCGGATTTACGCCAGCAACCAATATCGAAACAGGAATACCAAAATTTGTTGAATGGTATCGCCGCTGGCATGGAAATTCGTAATTAATCCGTCTGATGATTGCAACATGCGGCAAAATTAGTGTATGAGGGTAAGTGCAATTAATTGATCGGGACAGCTTATGTCAGCCACAATCACAAAGGCTATTTTTCCTGTTGGCGGACTTGGTACACGCTTCTTGCCAGCAACAAAATCCATGCCTAAGGAAATGCTGCCAATCGTTGATAAACCGCTCATCCAATATGCAGTCGAGGAAGCAGCGGANGCCGGTATTACAGAGTTTATTTTTGTTACTGGACGCGGCAAGGCAGCAATAGAAGATCATTTTGATCACTCAACCGAAATTGAAGATATATTAAAACAGCGCGGTAAAGAGAACGGTCTTGAAGCTGTTCGTGCGATGATGAAAACGCCAGGATCAGTGGCCTATATTCGTCAGCAAGAGCCAGCNGGTCTTGGCCATGCCATCTGGTGCGCGCGCCATTATATCAATGATGAACCTGTTGCTGTGTTACTCGCTGATGATCTGATCAAGCCTGCGGNTGGCGGCAGTGGGTGCCTTAANCAAATGGTTGAGGCATGGCAAGATCGAGGCGGTAACATGGTGGCGGCAATGGAAGTGCCAAAACAACAAACCTCATCATATGGTATTATCACGCCCGGAGCTTCTTTTGAGGTGTCACATAACGCATCAGATGGCATCTTGACCGAAGTCAAAGGATTAGTTGAAAAACCCGAACCTGCTGACGCGCCATCAAGACTTGCTATTGTTGGCCGTTATATTCTTGAGCCTGGGGTGTTTGATGAACTCGAAAAGATGGAGCGCGGCGCCGGTGGTGAGATACAAATCACCGACTCACTGGCTCGCCGCATTGGCCATGCGCCTTTCTTCAGTCATCAATTCACCGGCACGCGGTTCGATTGCGGGTCTAAATTAGGCTTCCTGCAAGCTAATATTTCCTATGCGTTATCACGCCCTGATCTCGCGGGTGACCTTGAGACTTGGCTTAAAGGTGTTGATCTGTGATTACCCATCATTTTGATCCAACCATTTTGCGCGCCTATGATATTCGCGGCATTTTGGATGACAGTTTAACAGCGGCTGATGCTTATGCCATTGGTGTTGGTTTTGCCGATATTATTCGCGCAAAATCTGGCCACAAGATTGTTATTGGCAGAGATGGACGTTTGTCTTCGCCCATGCTTGCCGAACATTTAAGCGAAGGATTAGTGGNTGGCGGCATGGACGTCACTGATATCGGCATCTCGCCAACGCCGATGTTATACTTTGCTGATCGGATGTTTCAGGCTGATGGCGCTATTCAGATCACGGGCTCGCATAATCCTGCTAATTATAATGGCTTCAAAATGGTCATTGGCCACTTGCCTTTTTACGATGCGGATATTGCCCAGCTTGGTCAAAATATGGCGCAAGGGGTTGAGCTGTCAGCAACAGGCAAAGGCAGCCTCAACCAAATCGACATTTCAGATCAATATATAAGCGCCCTTAAAACCTATGCTGGTGATTTAAGCGGGCTTGGTCAGCCAGCATTAATTTGGGATTGCGGTAATGGCGCCACTGGCCCTGTTGTTGATATGCTAACAGGTGAATTACCCGGCCAGCACAAAGTTCTGTTTTCAGATATTGATGGCAATTTCCCCAATCATCATCCTGACCCTGTTGATCCGGCGACGTTACATTTGTTGCGGCAGGCGGTGGCAGATCATGACGCCATAATAGGGATTGGTTTTGATGGCGATGGTGATCGTATCGGGTTAATTGATGGCAAGGGGCGGCAAGTCGCTGGTGATGTGTTAACCGCTTATCTGGCGGAAGGGGTGTTGCGGCAGCATNCAGGCGCCAAGATTATCTTTGATGTCAAGTCTTCNTCNGTCGCNCTCGATTATGTCAGGTCTTTGGGTGGACAGCCCGAATTATGGAAAACTGGTCATAGCCATATGAAGATGCGGCTGAAAGAAACGGCGGCGCCNCTGGCTGGTGAGATGAGCGGTCATCTNTTTATGGCAAATGATTGGTATGGGTTTGATGATGCGCTNCTGGCGGCCGTTGCTGTGCTTAAAGAAATGGCGCAAACAGGCCGCGATATTACCAGCTTTGTTGATAGATTGCCGCCTGTCTTTGCCACAGCAGAGCTTCGCATAGCATGTCAGGAAACCGAAAAATTCGCCCTCGTCGATGCGGTTGCGAAAGCGGCAAGATCAAACCCTGACCATGGCACCAGAGATGTTAATAATATTGATGGCATTAGGGTCACCACAGAGCAAGGCTGGTGGCTTATCCGGGCATCTAACACAGGCGCAGAATTGGTGGCACGCGCCGAAGGCCGCGACAAGTCAGCGCTGGAAATGCTTGAAGCAAATATCTATCAACGGCTTCGCTCCGCCGGATGGAAACCCGCAGCGAAATGAGCAGGATATGAAAAACAAGAAACAGAATTGCCACGGCAAGTCAGACTCGCTATAAGCATGACAATAAATATGCCTATCGCTAATAAGGGGGAAAATTATGTCTGAACGTATTAACTCATTTGGACTTCAGGTCGATAAAGACCTTTATCAGTTTATAAATCAGGATGTGTTGAAACATTTAGACATAAATGAAGATGCTTTTTGGAATGGTTTTGCTGATGCTGTTAAGACTTTGACACCAAAAAATCGGGCTTTACTTGCCACCCGAAAAACCTTGCAGGATAAAATTGATGCCTGGTTCTTGGAACGTCGCGGCAAGGCATATAATCAAGCCGAATATATCGCTTTCCTCAAGGATATTGGATACCTGATTGTCGAAGGCGAAGATTTCAATATCTCTACNGATCATGTTGATGAGGAAATGGCATTAGTCGCANGCCCTCAGCTTGTCGTGCCTGTGCTTAATGCGCGTTTTGCATTAAATGCCGCAAATGCCCGCTGGGGAAGTTTGTATGATGCGTTTTATGGCACAGATGCGATCCCTCGTGATGAGCCTGTTGCCACTGGATTTGATAAAGCTCGCGGTAGCCAGGTCATCGCCGCCNCCCGTGATCATTTAGATCAAGTGGTGCCTTTAGCAGCAGCTANCCATCATGATACGACCCATTATGTNATCCAGGATGGCCAGCTCCGCGTAACCTGCGCCGATGGCTCAACAACTGAGCTCAAAGACCAAAGCCAATTCCGCGGATGGTCAGGTGATGCCGCCAATCCGTCCGCTATTTTACTTGCTGTTAATGGTCTCCATCTGGAGCTTGTTATTGATCGGTCTGGTGTCATTGGNGCAAGTGATAGGGCTGGCATTAATGATATTGTCATCGAATCGGCTTTGACGACTATTGTTGATCTTGAGGATTCGATNGCGGCGGTCGATGCCGAAGATAAATGTCATGCGTATCGTAACTGGCTTGGTTTGATCAAGGGTGATCTCACGGCCAGCTTTATGAAAGGCGGTAAAGAGCAAATCCGAAAACTTAATCCTGATCGGGTCTTTACCGGCACAGATGGTCAGCCATTGACGTTGCATGGGCGGTCGCTTCTGCTGGTGCGTAATGTTGGGCATCTGATGACTAATTCAGCTATTCTTGATGAACATGGTGATGAGCTGTTTGAAGGCATTATGGATGCGTTTATCTCATCTGCTATTGCTGTCCATGATCTGAANGGCCAAGGTAAATTCCGCAACAGCCGCACAGGGTCAATTTATATCGTCAAACCAAAAATGCACGGCCCTGAGGAAGTCGCCTTTGCTGATGAATTATTTGCCGCTGTTGAAACAACACTCGGTCTGCCGCTTCATACGATCAAAATAGGCATCATGGACGAAGAACGCCGAACCTCTGTCAATTTGAAAGAATGTATTCGTGCCGCCTCGGCTCGCGTGGTCTTTATTAATACTGGCTTTTTGGATCGCACTGGCGATGAGATTCATACCTCCATGGAAGCAGGTCCCATGATACGCAAAACCGCCATGAAGGGAACAACATGGATTGCCGCTTATGAAGACTGGAATGTTGATATCGGGCTGGCATGTGGGTTATCCGGAAAGGCACAAATTGGCAAAGGCATGTGGGCCATGCCTGATCTGATGGCGGCTATGGTGGATCAGAANATCGGTCATGTCAAAGCAGGCGCAAATTGCGCATGGGTGCCATCACCAACTGCCGCCACTTTACATGCGCTACATTATCATCAGGTTAATGTCTTTGATGTGCAGCAATCGCTCAAGGGTAAACGCCGCGCCAAGCTCGAAGACTTGCTTGCGATCCCTGTTGATACGACAAGCAATTATTCCGCCGAAGATATCCAGAACGAATTGGATAATAATNCCCAGGGCATATTGGGTTATGTTGTGCGTTGGGTTGATCAGGGTGTCGGCTGCTCTAAAGTTCCTGATATTAATGATATTGGGCTGATGGAGGACAGGGCGACGCTGCGGATATCTGCTCAGCATATTGCAAACTGGCTTCATCATGGTATCACGGATACCAATCAAGTCATTGAAACCATGAAGCGCATGGCAAAAGTAGTCGACAGGCAAAATGCAGGGGATCCTGATTATCATCCCATGGCTGATAACTTTGATCAATCGATTGCGTTTAAAGCCGCTTGTGATCTTGTCCTCGAAGGTCGCAGCCAGCCATCAGGATATACTGAGCCTGTTCTGCATCGCCGCCGCCTTGAGCTGAAAGCTAGCTGATTATCCATGTTTAATCTTGATCAGTATATTGCGCGTTATCCNGATTTCCCGAAACCGGGGATCACCTTTTATGACATGTCGCCAATGTTGGAAGATCATCATGCGCTGACATCATGCGTTAATGCGCTTGTTGATCTGGCCCGGCCATATCAGCCTGATCTGATTGTCGGGCTTGATGCGCGCGGATTTTTGTTTNTGACGCCAGTGGCACTTGCACTAAATGCTGGTGCTATCATGATCAGGAAAAAGGGCAAACTGCCCGGTGAAGTCAGCACCCATTCTTATACGCTTGAATATGGTGAGGCNACACTTGCTATCCAGCATGATCGTGATATTGCCGGAAAAACTATTGTCATTATTGATGACTTGCTGGCGACTGGCGGTACGATTGCCGCCGCTAATGAGCTGATCACAAAGCATGGTGGAAAAATAGCCGCTAATATTGTGCTGATGGAGCTAACCGGATTAAACGGCCGAGCGCATTTGACAGGTGATGTTCTGGCCATGCAACAATATGAATTCTGATCAGCCTATACGTTATCCTGTTAAATGAGACATTACAGGCCAAGATTTGATCGTGCCGCTTGCCGTAAGCTGTCAATGAGAACCGATTTTCGGTTTTGTTTGGTGTACCAGAATGTCCAGCCATTGCAGCTTTGCCGGCCAAGAAGTTTTGCCGCTAGACTATGGATTGAGCCACTTGCCTCACCAGCCTTTAAGCTACCATCAACACGAACTGTGGCTTTATACGCGCCTTTTTCACAGGTCAGCTGATCACCTGGCTTAATCAGACCTTGATCGAGCAAAGCGCCAAATGGAATCTTGATCTCATCACGGCGTTCAGGCAGCTCTAATAACTCAGGATCACCAACAGCAAGCGTCGCCTTGATGCGCTGCTCTGCCAGTGTTGCGTATTCTGGGTCAGCCTCAATCCCTATCCAGTGACGGCGCAAGCGTTTTGCCACCACGCCTGTTGTGCCTGTTCCAAAAAACGGATCAAGCACGACATCACCCGGCCGCGTCGATGCCATNATCACACGCGCCAGTAATGCCTCTGGCTTTTGGGTAGGATGCGCCTTAACGCCATCACTTTTTAATCTTTCATTACCCGAACAAATCGGTAGCCACCAATCAGACCGCAATTGACGGTCATCATTAAATGTTTTCATGGCTTGATAATTGAATGTATAGCGCGAATTGCGCTGACGTGATGCCCAGATCAGCGTTTCATGAGCATTGGTCATGCGGCGACCCCGAAAATTAGGCATTGGATTGCTTTTCAGCCAAATCACGTCATTCAANGTCCAGAACCCTAGATTTTGCATGACCGCNCCAACNCGGAAAATATTATGATATGAGCCNATNACCCAGATNGTTCCATCAGGTTTCAAAANGCGNCGCGCCTCAGCCAGCCAATTNGTCGTGAACTCATCATAAGCCGNAAAACTGCCAAATTGATCCCAGNGGTCACCGTCATCAATNCCATCGACNTTNGAATGGTCAGGTCGGATCAAAACCGCTTGTCCAAGCTGAAGATTATAAGGCGGGTCAGCAAAAATCATATCGACCGAGGCGTCATCAAGCTGACGCATAGCCTCAATACAATCCCCGCTGATCACCTTATTTTGCTTGGCATCTGCCATTTCCATTGCCCTTATTTCTAACAAAACGTTAGACCAATATCTTCACAATATCACTTCAAATCTCATTATGACATTACGATAATCCTATAATTATACAATAAGTCAATGAGTTATAATGAGAAATTGATTCGTTATCTACATATTGTGTTTGAGCAATAGAGGGATTCTCTATCTTGTGGCTGACCCGATAGAAAATCCGACTGTATTTTGCATATGGATCATTATTCAGCCAGATAAGTTGATAATTTCGCTATCATGTCATCTATATCTTGCGAAGGCTGAAGCGTAATNTCNGCCGCTTCCGGGGCTTCATAGGGTGAGCCGATACCCGTGAAGTTAGGGATATCGCCTGCTCTGGCTTTTTTGTAGAGCCCTTTGGCGTCACGTTGCTCACATAATTCGAGCGGCGTATCAACAAANACCTCAACAAACTCACTATCATCAAAGAGCTGCCTTGCCATATCACGTTCTGATCGGAAGGGTGAGATGAAGGCAGTTAGCACAACCAGACCCGCATCAACCATGAGCTTTGCCATTTCTGCCACACGGCGGATATTTTCAACGCGGTCAGCATCACTGAATCCCAAATCTTTGTTTAAGCCGTGGCGAATATTATCGCCATCAAGCAAATAGGTGCGAATACCCTTAGCATGAAGAGCGCTGGCAAAAGCATCAGCAATCGTTGATTTTCCTGAGCCACTAAGACCTGTGAACCAAAAGACTTTTGAAGTATGGCCATTTAAGCTACGTCTGGCCGCTTTATCGACATCCAGTTTCTGATGATGGATATTACCTGATCGGCGCAACGCAAAATGGATCATCCCTGCCGCGACCGTTTGGTTAGTAATCGGATCAATCAGAATAAATGCCCCATATTCAGGCGTCTTTTCATAAGCATCAAAGCAAATCGGTTTCTGGCAATTTACCGTCACCCGGGCAATGTCATTCAGCTCCAATGTTCTGGCGGCAAGGTCATTGCCAGTATTGATATCGCGTTTATATTTAATTGATAGCAAACTGGCTGAGACAATCTGGCCAGCCACTTTAAGCTGATAGCCGCGACCAGCGATGCCCTTTTCTTCCCCCATCCAGACCAGATCGACTTCAAACTGATCAGCAACCTCAATCGGTTGCAGGTGCGAGGCAATGACTTCACCGCGAGATATATCGACATTGTCTGTCAGCTCAAGCGTTACCGCAAGCCCTGGCTCAGCTTGCTCAAGCGTCGTGCCAGCCAGCCAAATATGCTTAATGCTTGTCATAGCACCAGATGGCGAGATCCTCACCTTTTCTCCGACGGTTACAGGTTTGCGCAAAATGATGCCGTTATAGCCTCTAAAATCTGAATGCGGGCGGTTCACCAATTGCACCGGCATAGCAAAGCCACTAGCGTCAGCCATTATGCGGTTAGGGACAGACTCGAGTTTGGATATCAGCGTTGGCCCATTATACCATGCCATTGTTTTTGAACGGCTATTGATATGGTCACCTTTTAACGCTGAGATTGGGATTGGCGTGACATCAGCAAAGTTTAGCTCTTTTGAAAACGCAGCATAATCCTCAACGATCGTGTTAAAGACGTCTTGGTCGTAATCGATCAAATCCATTTTATTGACCGCTAGAATAATCTGCCTTATCCCCATCAGATGACAAATATGCGAATGGCGGCGCGTTTGCTCTAAAATGCCTTGCCGCGCATCAACCAGAATAATGGCTAATGAGGCGGTTGACGCGCCCGTCGCCATATTGCGCGTATATTGGCTATGGCCGGGGGTATCAGCAACGATAAAACGGCGCTTGTCGGTTGTGAAAAACCGATAGGCGACATCAATGGTAATCCCCTGTTCNCGTTCAGCCGCCAGACCATCAACCAGCAAAGCAAAGTCAATATCTTCACCTTGAGTGCCGTGTTTTTTGGAATCCGATTGTAGCGCCACAACCTGATCATCAAACAATGCCTGAGCTTCGTATAACATGCGGCCAATTAGCGTTGACTTGCCATCATCGACCGACCCACAGGTAATAAANCGCAAGGTATCAAGTTCAGATTGATCTTTCAGATAGTCGGTAACTGAGAGTGTTTCAGTCATATTAGAAATACCCCTCTTTTTTCTTTGCTTCCATGCTTGCATGAGCATCTTTATCAATNGTTCGGCCCTGGCGTTCNGATGTTCGCGCGGTNAGCAATTCGAGAATAATATCCTCAATGCTGCTTGCCGTGCTTTCAACAGCACCTGTTAGCGGATAGCANCCTANAGTCCGAAACCGCACCGTTTTCATTTCCACTTTTTCAGATGGGTTAAGCNCNAGCCNATCATCATCNACCATAATCAATGTCCCATCNCGTTCAACNACAGGGCGNNNNGCGCTAAAATATAGGGGNACAATNGGNATCTGTTCNCGATAAATATATGTCCAGATATCNAATTCTGTCCANTTNGATAAGGGAAAGACGCGAATAGACTCGCCCCTGTTAACCCTAGCATTGTAAATATTCCACAGCTCTGGGCGTTGATATTTCGG
>NZIT01000114.1 GCA_002691725.1 SAR116 cluster bacterium
ATGGCTGGGGTGGTCTATCAGAGGATAAACAGGAAACCGTCAAATGGTATCGCATGGCCGCAGAACAGTATCACATAGCCGCCGAACAGGGCGATGCTAAAGCCCAATATTGGCTAGGGGTGATATTTAGCAATGGCCAGGGTGTGCCAGAGAATGATCGGGAAGCCATGAAATGGTTTAGCATGGCCGAAAAAGGACTTCGCAAGGTCGCCGGACAACAGGGCGTTGCTGATGCCCAATATTGGCTAGGGCTGATGTATGCCAATGGCGAGGGCGTTGCGCAGGATAGCAAGAAAGCCATAAAATTGTGGCGCGAGGCCGCAGATAAGGGCAATGCTAATGCCCAATCTCAGCTAGGGGTGATGTATGCCAATGGCGAGGGCGTAGAGCAGGATAGCAGGCAAGCCATAACATGGTGGCGCGAGGCTGCCGAGCAGGGCAATGCTAATGCCCAATCTCACTTGGGGGTGATGTATATCTTGGGCGATGGCGTAGAGAAAGATAGCAAAGAAGCGGTGAAATGGTATCGCATGGCCGCAAAACAGGGTCATGTCTATGCCCAGAACAATCTAGGGGCAATATATGCTAGGGGCGAAGGTGTAGCAAAAGATATTAAAGAAGCTGTCAAATGGTATCGCATGGCCGCAGAACAGGGTGAAGCTGCTGCCCAATTAGCCCTGGGGCGAATATATGCCGAGGATCGGGGTGTTTTGAAGGATAATAAGAGAGCGTAAATGTGGTATAATATTGCCCTAAACAATGATCATGAACATGAAAAGTTCAGCGATTTAATCAGAGCAATAGCGAGCGAGAATATCGAGAAGATAGAACGCCGCATGACCCAAGCCGATATCAACACGGCGCAAGACATGGCCAAAAGATGCTTTGTATCAGGCTATAAAGACTGCTGATACCGCCGGAAGGTTGATTTTATCCATCGCCCCTTTCTCACCTGATGCATTGGCGGTTTAACTGCCCTGCGGTCAGCGCTAACGGTGCGCGCATGTTGCCATCTTTCCTGATTTTTCAATGCCTATCCAGATGTTCGGCAAGGGCTATGCCAATTGTTGACAATGGTACTTATGGGGGGTACAGATTCAATATAGGAGGTTAATTTTAGTATATATTATAATAACTTAAACCTTAATAAAGGGTTAAAAAATGAAAATCGAAATTAAGACAAATACACCAGTTAAACTAGTTGTTGAAGATAAAAAAAGTGGTGATCTAAGGGTTAATTCTGAATATCAACGAGGTTTGACTTGGAAAGAACATCAAAAACAGATGTTCATTGACTCATTGTTTAGGGGATATAAAGCTCCCGCCTTTTATTTTCATAAAAAAATCAAAGGTAACTATGACAATATTTCCATCGAAATTATTGATGGGCAGCAACGAATTGATGCATTAGCAAGTTATATTGATGGTGCATTTCCGTTACTTGACCCCAATGCAAATGGTGCATTCAAGTTTCCAAATTTTTCAGAGGAGATTATATGTCCATGGGCAGGAAAGCGATTTGATGAACTGACTGATGAGCTGAAAAAAGAACTTCTTGATCATGAACTTGTTATTTACGAAATCACTACTAATGATGATAACCAAGTTAGAGATTTGTTTATTCGCCTACAAGCTGGAACACCATTGACGCCTCAAGATAAGCGTGATGCATGGCCAGGAAACTTTACCGACTTTGTACTGACTATTGGTGGCAAGCAAGCCAATCATAGTAGGTGGTATGGGTTAGACCTATTCAAGCCGAATAGATGTGCAAAAGCAAAGGAAAGTGAGCGAAGACAACTCGCCGCCCAAGCATTTATGCTTTATTGGAACAAAACCTGTGGAAAGAAGTTTTGTGATATAAAGTCGAGAAATCTGGATGAGTTTTACCATGAACAAATTGGTTTTAATAAAAATTGTAGCGAGGCGAGTGAGTTCAAGGCCATTTGTGACGAAGTGAGCAGGGCATTAGATGGGCATCCCAAACTTGTGGGGCATCATCTTCTTCATCTCATCCTGCTTGTTGCGGATTTAAGAAGTGATTTTACTTCTGGGTGGCAAAATAGACTTGGTGATGCTTTGGGTACATTCAAAAGCAATTGCACGATAGCAAAGGAAGCAAATAAAGCTAATGAAGAATCGGATCTCCAAGAATATTACACAGAATATGTACAGTGGACGTCAAGAAGTAGCGATATCTCGGGCAATATCCAGAGGCGGCACATTTTCTTCTATGAAAAAATGATTGAAATTCTTAACGTGAAGAGGAAGGACGATAATCGTACTTTTTCGAGTTCTGACAGACAAAAGATTTTCTATAGAGATAATAGACTTTGCCAGTATTGCGAAATGGAAAAAGAGAGTAATGAAACTGCATATTCACATAGGATTTCTTGGGAAGATGCCGAAATTCATCATGTTGAACAACACTCCCATGGTGGGCAAACAATATTGGCTAATGGGGCATTGATGCATAAAGATTGCCACCCTAAAGCAATGAGGAAGGTAGAAGAGTTCGCTGAATGGTGGAAAAGCCGAAAGCGAGCTTCTCATGCTCTAGATTAGAGTGGAAAGACGAGAACAACCAAATCAACAACACTTCCCCCTGATGGAACTGAATTGAGAATATCACCCACGCAGCCAAAGTATCTTGGAATTCAGGTAACAGGCAAAATAGAAGATGGAAAAGTTGTTCTGTTTGGTGATAAGACAGGTGTTTTTAATACCTTACCCCTGCAGGAGTGCATGTCACAGACCGATCAACCAATGGCTGGGATTTTTGGGATATCAAACTGCCTGACAGTGATCAATGGGTGCTGGCAACATATTGGCGGGACAAAATAATTAAGCTCTGAACTGATCCCAAAATTGCGCTGAATTGGCTTGACCGCTTGGAGGGTTCATCACAAAACACCATCCTCTAACAGCTGATCAAGCATGGCTTGTGGGTCATCGTCTTGGGGCAGGTGCGCGGTGACGGTCAGCGCATGTTGCAATCTTTCCTGAAATGTATCACGGCTAATCTCATGGCAACCGAATTGCACGAGATGCGGGTTCAAAAACTGCGTATCCAGCAGAACAAAACCGCCATGCCGCAATCGGGCAATCAGATGTAACAGCGCCAGCTTTGAGCCATTGCTGACACGGCTAAACATCGACTCACCAAAAAACGCGCCAGCCAAGGCAACGCCAAAAACTCCGCCTACCAGTTTAGACGCGCCATCCGAAACCGCATCCGCATCCGAGCCCGATCCGGCATCTGTTGCGCTACCCTGATCATCCCAGACCTCAATCGAATGGGCAAAGCCGAGCCTATGCAGCGCCAGATAAAGCTGTCTGATCGGCGGATTGATCCAGCTATCTGGCCGACTGACCGTAATCTCCCGACAGCCATCAATCACATCAGCAAAGGCGTGGTTAACCGTCACCCGATACGGCGATGTCCGGATCAGCCTGCGCATAGACTTATTGAGCCGTGGCGGGTGCAACGGAATAATGCCGCGCTGTTCAGGATCAACAAAAAAGATACGCTCATCATCATGGTGTTCAGCCATGGGGAAAACCCCTATCGCATACGATTTGATCAGCGTTTCGGGCGAAAAATGATACATAGCCTATTTTGCCTGCTCAGCGTCAACAGGGCAAGTGGCATGACTTTAAGTCAGGATTACTCTTGATCAAGATTAGGCAAAAACGTCTCTTCGAGCCAACGGATAGAATAGTCGCCAGACCGAATATCTGGATCATTAACAAGCAAACGATGCAAATCAAGCGAGGTCGGCATTGGCGCAATAATCGTCTCATTAAGGGCGCGCACCAATCGGGCAAGACAATGCTCTCTTGTATCACCATGGACAATCAGCTTGGTAATCAAACTGTCATAATGCGGCGGGATGCGGTAGCCTGAATAAAGAAAGCTGTCAACGCGAACGCCAGGGCCGCCCGGCGCATGAAAGTTTTCAACCGTTCCCGGCGTCGGCATAAAACTGGTCGGATGTTCGGCATTAATTCGGCATTCGATCGCATGACCTTTGAACGTCACATCATCCTGGCTAAAGGATAGCGGCATACCGGCGGCAATGCGGATCTGCTCAACCACCAGATCAATTCCGGTAATGGCTTCGGTGATAGGGTGTTCAACCTGCAACCGCGTATTCATTTCAATAAAGAAAAACTCACCATTCTCATAGAGAAACTCCATCGTCCCCAGCCCCAGATAGCCCATGGCACGTGCAGCATCGGCGGCAATCACACCGATATGCTGGCGTTCTTTATCGGTCAGGACAGGCGACGGCGCTTCTTCCAGTAACTTTTGATGGCGGCGCTGAATTGAACATTCGCGCTCACCCAGATGAACAACATTGCCTTGACTATCGGCAACAATCTGAACCTCAATATGGCGCGGATTGCCCAGATAGCGTTCTAAATACACAGTATCATCACCAAAGGCGGCCTTGGCCTCACTGCGGGCGGAGGAATAGGCTTCGGATAATTGCTCAGCACTCTCTGCCACTTTCATGCCGCGCCCACCACCACCAGATGCGGCCTTGATCAGCACCGGATATCCCGTCTGCTCAGCCGCCGCTTTTGCCTCATCAAGGCTAGCTATCGCGCCATCAGAGCCAAGGACTAAAGGCAAGCCAGAGGCGGCGGCAGTGCGCTTCGCCTCAACCTTATCCCCCATCGACACAATATGATCAATATGAGGGCCGATAAAGGTCAGCCCATGCGCATCAACAACATTAGCAAAATCAGCATTTTCAGATAAAAAACCAACCCCGGGATGAATAGCATCAGCGCCAGTAATCGTCGCAGCGGTAATCAGCGCAGGAATATTCAAGTAAGATTTGGCGGATGCAGGCTCACCAATACAGACAGACTCGTCCGCAAGCCGCACATGCATAGCATCAGTATCCGCCGTCGAATGAACAGCAACAGTGGCTATGCCTAAATCCTGACATGCGCGCAACACACGCAAAGCCACATCACCGCGATTTGCAATTAGCACTTTTTTGAACATATTCACCCCTCCTGCCATTTGCATACGGCCTGATTATTCAGCCACAACCCTTGATTAATCAATCACAACTAACGGCTCACCAAACTCAACAGGTTGTCCATCATCGACTAGAATCTGGCGGACAGTGCCGGTGGATGGGGCGGTGATAGGATTCATAACTTTCATCGCTTCGATAATCAAAAGGGTCTGGCCAGCCTTGATATTATCACCTTCTTTGATAAATACCGCTGCCCCCGGTTCAGGCGCTAGATAGGCCGTTCCAACCATCGGTGAGGTAATGGCATTATCTGGCACAGATTTATCAGCCGCAGCAGCTTTTGCTGTCTCAACAGGCGTTGATGCGGCGGCAGATTGGGCAGGCGCAGGCGCCGCCATCATAGGCGACATCATTTGCGCCGGTGCCATCGTGCCAGTTTTGGATAGATGAACAGATACATGATCATCTTCAAGGTCAATCTCAACCAGTCCAGTATCTTCCATGACCTTAGCTAATTCACGAACCAGACGAAGTCTCTCATCAACAGCATCGGATTTCTTTTGGGGTGCTTTGCTCATGTAACCCTGCTCCTTATTTTAGTCTCTTGATTGTAATATATTGCCCACAGCATCAATAGCTAGGCGATATGAATTGGCGCCAAAGCCGCAAATAACGCCATTAGCGATATCGGCTAGATAGGAATGGTGGCGAAACGCTTCACGGGCAAAGACATTAGATAAATGCACTTCGATCCGGATACCGTCAAACATCTGCATCGCATCGCGAATAGCAACCGAGGTATGGGTAAATCCGGCAGCATTAATAATGATTGCCTTAGTGCCATCTTGGCGAGCTTTATGGATGCTGGCAATGATAGCATCCTCAGCATTAGATTGCATAAAGCTGATGGAAATGTCGTTCTCTGCGGCGGCTTCATGACACATAGCTTCAATGTCAGCCAAGCTCATATGCCCATAAATCTCAGGCTCACGAGTGCCGAGTTGATCAAGATTAGGGCCGTTTATGATAAGGACTGCGTGTTTTGCCATCTCGATTTTACTTACCCATATAGAAATCGCATCTTCAGACATGATATAACAGGAACATATCAGCCTGTCACCACATGCCTTCCCGCATCATCGGAATTATGAGTTTTTGCGGTTTCTTGCCTCATTAATCGCTTCCAGCATATCCTGACTGCTGATCGCCCCCGGATAGATTTTGCCGCCAATAATAAATCCCGGCGTGCCTTCAATGCCAAATTGCTGTCCGAGCGCATAGTTTTGGCGGAGAATTTCCATCATTGGATCGCTGTCGCGGTCATTAATATCAAAGCCTGTGATGTCATATTCTTCTGCCAAGCCGGTGAGCAAGTCATTAGAAATAGCGCCGCGCCAATCCATCAATTCACTATGGATATCCTCAAACTTTGCTTGCGCGCCCGCATGCAGTGCCAGCCGCGCCGCATCAACAGAGCTTTCCGCAAGAATAGGAAACTCCTTGATCACCAGCCTGACATTGCCGTCCTCTGCCAGCACATCAAGCAAGTCTGTAAAGGCGCGTTTGCAATATCCACAATTATAATCGCTAAACTCATAAATGGTGATATCGCCATCGGGATTTCCCATGACGGTAGTATCCTCAACGGCGGCCAGAATATTCATCGCCTGCAATTCGCTTTCCCGATTGCGCGTATCATTCAAGGCAATAAGGGCGGCTTCAATAGCCTCAGGATGGTTTACTATATAGGCCTCAATCATGGCATCAAGATCGGTGTCTGAATTGGCATTAAGGCTGGGGCTATCGGTTTTATGATTAAGCGGCGGCACCACCTGATCGACGAGAAAGCCTATAATAACACCAATGATAAGGGCAAAGCCGATCGCGCTATTTGCCGATGGCCTGATTTTACTTGGTGGTTTATCCATATCACTTTTCCTTTATCAGTTTTATTATTTTGAGCTTTATTCGTATTTGATTATTTATCATCATTTATCATTATTCATATTTGACTATTGTAAGGGCTATTGGTCTGTCTGTGCAATAATATCCAGCGCTAATTGTTTCTGTATATTGGTCGCATCAGGGTTACTTTTTGCTCGAAAGGCTAGTTGCTTTGCAAGATCATCATTGCCAAGCATGAGCGCTCTTTCCGCTAGCACGATATCAGCGTCAGTCACCCGGCCAGTTCGGCCATAGGTGATGCCAAGCTGATGCTTAACAAATGCCCAATCAGGTTCTAGCCGATTGGCTTCTTCCAATATAGGAATGGCCATATTGAGGCTATCCGCATCGCCTATATGCATGAAAGCACGCCCCAAGGATAACAGCATCTGACCTTTATTAATATGAGCATCAAGTCGGTTTAAGCCGTCCTGGAAGGCTAGTATCGCGTCATTTGGGCGTCCTGATGATGTCAATATCTCGCCTTTGAACTCATGATAAAATGGATTTTCAGGATCATCAGAAATCAACTGGTCGATTAAATCTAATGCGCCTTCAAGGTCACTTAGTCTATACAGCGCGATGGCGCGTAAATATCGGCTATCCGCATCACTAGTGGCGCTGGTTTGAAGCAAGCTCTGGCTTGGCTGATCTGTCCAGCCATGCATTTTTGCCTTCACTTGATTAAACCGCATGATCATATGTGCTGATGGCTGAGCATTAACGGCAGAGGCATTTGCGGTGTTTTTGGCATGATCGAGAAAGACCGAGCTACGTTCGCCAGCACCGGGGTGAGTTTGATAATAATCTGACTGGCGGCTGACTGGCAGTAGCCGCTGTTTGGCTAATCTTGCCATCAGATTAGCCATTGGTAGCGTTGGGTAGCCATGATCATCCATCAATTTTATGGCCCATTGATCAGCTTCTGATTCATCCTGGCGCGACTGTTTAAGGACATGACGTCTGGCCCGATCATTACTGCCTATCACCGTTCCAACCGCCGCATCACCATGCCCGGAGGCACTAAGCGCAATGGCGGCAACTGCCCCAACCATAGTGGTCAAAATGGCCTGATCAATGACTTCGCCTCGGCTCGGCACATGGCCAGATGCTAAATGTCCAATTTCATGGGCAAGAACGCCAGCAACAACAAAAACATTGTTGGCTTCAAGGATCATACCGCTATGCACAAATATGGTATTCTCACCAGTGACAAAAGCATTGAAGCTTGGCTCAATAATGACACGGATTTGTAATTCTGACGCATCAAGTCCGGCGGTTGCTGCCATTGGCTTGGCAAGCGATAACAGAAAATCTTCAATTTCGGTATCACGGATCATATTCGCCTGCGCCGGTGCTATCACCGCCATATTCAGCGCTATATTTAGTATCAGCATAGCCAGCACCGCTTTAAGCCCCAGCACAGCTTTAAGCCCCAGCACAGCTTTAGCATTAAAATGCCTGACCCAATCCAGGTTTAACAAGACTGGCTGCTTGAAATGAGCTAATAAGCTGGTTTTAATCATCCGCATATCTATTTTTACCTGATGTTTCTCGCTGAAGCGATAGATATTATATAAACAGGGTGATATAGGTATTTNANTCATTAGTATTGCTTCAAACAAAGGTGAAATTATGGCGCTGCGTATATCATCCCGATCAGAACTACCATCCTTCATGGTCATGGATGTGTTGGAGAAGGCAGAGCGGATGACCGGCTTGCCCAAACCGTTATTGCGACTTGAGATGGGGCAACCATCTTCACCACCGCCAAAGGCTGCGCTTGATGCTCTGATTAAGCATACGCATGATGTGTCGGCGCATGGCTATACATTATCACGCGGCACGATTGAATTAACAGAGGCCATCGCAAGGCACTATAAGCGCTGGTATGATCTGGATATCAAGCCTGAACAGGTGTTGGTCACGGTTGGCTCATCGCTTGGCTTTATGATGGCTTTCCTGACTTGTTTTGAGGCTGGTGACAAGATTGCCATGACCTCGCCGGGCTATTCTGCTTATCGCAATTTAATGTTATCGGCGTCGATAGAACCTATGCTGATTGATATTAATGCCAAGGATAACTGGCGGTTGACCGCGGCATCACTGGAAAAATTAGACCCTGTTCCTGATGGGCTTATTATAGCAAGCCCTGCTAACCCGACAGGCGTTGTTATGTCAGATGCAGAGCTTGAGGCCATTTGTAAATGGTGCGAGGCCAATGGCGTCAGGCTCATTTCCGATGAGATTTATCACGGCATCAGCTTTGACAAGACAGATACCTGCGCCATGCAATATTCCTCATCAGCATTAGTGATGAACTCATTTTCTAAATATTTTGCCATGACAGGTCACCGTATCGGCTGGGTTATTGCGCCTGATGATCTGGTTGATCCGCTAGAAAGACTGGCGCAGAATTGCTTTATTTCTGCCAATACACTATCGCAAATTGCGGCAACGGTGGCGATGGATGACCCTGCAACGTATCAGGAAATGGATAGCCATGTAGAAAGATATCGCGTCAATCGTGATCTTTTGCTTGATCGCTTGCCCATTGAGCTGCTTGGTCAGTTTCCTTATCCTGAAGGTGGGTTTTATATCTATGCCGATACCAGCGCGTTAAGCAATAACAGCGTTGAGCTGACAGATACATTCCTTAATGAGCTTTATATTGCAGCCACGCCAGGGCTTGATTTTGATGATGCGGCAGGCCATCTGGCCATGCGGCTATCCTTCGCAGGATCAACCGAAGACATGGCCGAAGCCGCCGCTCGGCTGACCCAATGGGTGCAATCGCGCCGCTAATCCCAATCTTGAGAACAGGCGGGATGGTGGCCGCTAGCTTAGCGTGACCACCAGCCTTTCTTTTTGGATTCGCCAGATACGGTATTGACATCAACCACTTGTATTTCTGCCGAACTTTCGTTTGCGCGACTATCACTTGTGGCGTTATCGGTGGTGGTGGCGGTGGCGATTGTGTCAGCGCTACTTGTTTCAGCTGAAGCGGCTTTCTTTTTGCGAGGCGCGCGTTTAGGTTTTGCTGGTTTTGGCGCATCCCCTGTTACCTTATCAGCCTCATCAGTGCCAGTTGCTAACGATGCTGATGCTGCCTCAGACAGGCTTTCGGCCTTCTTCCGGCGACCTCTTTTAGGGGCAGGTTTATCTGCGGTTGCATCATCGCCGCTACTATCCACAGTTTCAGGTGCAGGGCTATCTGCAACCTTGTCAGAGCTATCAGCCTCTGACGCTTTTTTGCGTGATGCTGGCCTCCGCCTTGATGATGGTTTTGCCGGCTTTTCTGCACTAGCATCATTAGAATTACCGGCAACACTATCAGCATCAGCCGCATCAGTCGACGTCTCTGCCGCGGCTTCTGTTACGCCATTATCAGCATCAGCTTTGGCGGCTGGCTTACGGCGTCGTGAGCGACCTGTCTTAGCTGGTTTTTCTGCTTGATTGGCGTCAGCATCTTTTTTGCTGCTGGCATCACCATTGGCGGTATCACCATTGGCGGTATCACCATTGGCGGCATCACCATTGGCGGCATCATCATTTGCTGTATCATTAGAAGCAGCGCCAGAGGCAACATTAGCTTCACCATTGTTGTTTTCTGCAACTGCTGTATCTGCTGTATCCTCATCACGGCGATTGCGTCTGCGGCCACCACGCTTACCGCGGCGGCGGCGGCGTTTCGGCTTATTCTCCTCNTCATCATCTGATNGGGCGGCGGTCTCTGGGTGANTTGNCGCGCCNTTNCTNGCTGGTTCAGGNTTNGCTTTTTTGCGNTCAGGCTGCTCCTGCTTTTCTGAAATACCATCGAAACGAATATCAGGCGGCAGCAGGCTGTTATCCTGATCCAGCACAATGATCAGATCATAACGGGTTTCAAGATCAAGGATCATGTCGCGTTTATGGTTAAGAATGTAAAGCGCGACTTCGGCGGCCATAGCAACCGTCAGCTTTTTGCGCGACTTCCGCGCCACCTCAGCTTCAATCTGATGAATGATAGCAAGGGCAGCGCTTTCCACCGACCGAATACGGCCAGTGCCATGGCAATGCGGACAGATATCAGATACCGCTTCGCTCAGGCTTGGGCGCAAGCGTTGGCGTGACATCTCAAGCAAACCAAACTGGCTAATACTACCAATTTGAACGCGCGCCCTGTCGGCTTTCAGAGCTTCTTTCAGCTTCCGCTCAACCGTATTTTTATTGCGCGTGACTTCCATGTCGATAAAGTCAATGACGACTAACCCTGATAGATCACGCAATTTCAGCTGGCGAGCAATTTCTACCGCTGCCTCGACATTTGTTTTAAGGGCGGTTTCTTCGATATTACGCTCACGTGTGGCCTTGCCAGAGTTTACATCAATGGCGACAAGCGCTTCGGTCTGATTAATGACAATATAGCCACCAGATTTAAGCGTCACCTCAGGCTCATACATCGCCGCTATCATATTTTCGACGTGATGCGCCTGAAACAGGTGATTAACCTCATCCTTATATTGCTTGATCTTTTTAACATGCGTCGGCATGAGATTTTTCATATGAGCGCGCGCCGCTTTATAGCCGTCATCACCCTCAACAATCACTTCCTCAATTTCCGATGTGTAGTAGTCACGGATAGACCGCTTAATCAGATTGCCTTCTTCGTGAATGATCGTAGGCGCGGAGGATTCCAGCGTTTTTTCTCTGATATCATTCCACTGCCGCAATAAATAATTATAATCACGTGTAATCTCGGCTTTCGTGCGCTTCGATCCAGCAGTGCGCACAATGACAGCCATGCCTGATGGCACATTTAGCCCATTAACAATAGTTTTCAGCTTTTTGCGGTCAGCCGGATCGCTGATCTTACGGCTAACACCACCATTATGATATGTGTTTGGCATAAGCACACAATAACGGCCAGCCAGCGACATATAGGTGGTAAGCGCAGCACCTTTATTGCCACGTTCTTCTTTGACGACTTGCACTAAAAGAATTTGCCGACGTGAGATGACTTCCTGGATACTGTAATGTTTGCGGAACTTATCAAAGCGGCGCTTGCGCTCACGCTCATC
>NZIT01000115.1 GCA_002691725.1 SAR116 cluster bacterium
CATTGGTTTGATCATGCGGGCGACACAACTTGATCGTGATGTTGCACAGGCTTACGGGATCAATGTTGATCGTGTTTATGCCATGGTGTTTGGGCTTGGCGCAGGGCTTGCTGCCTTGGCGGCGGTGCTAATCGTGCCTATTCAGCAGGCGCATTATTTAATGGGGCATGACCCCTTGTTATTATCCTTTATTGTGGTGATTATTGGCGGCCTCGGCAGCCTTGCCGGAACGGTAGTGGCGGCGGTCTTAATCGGATTAAGTGATGGTCTCATCTCCGTCTTCTTCACGCCGACACTTGCGAAAATTATTGCCACATTAATTGTGACTTTTGTGTTGATTTTTAGACCTTCTGGACTGCTTGGGAAGCATCGCCCATGACTATGTCCGAATCCAGGCCGGTTATTAAGCCAGCTTCAAAACCGCTGACAGATGTTAAAAAGTCGCTGTATTTTCATGTGGGATTAATCGGTGTTTTATTCATCTTGCAATTTGTCTTGCCAGCCTATCATCACGGCAATCTGGCGCGCATCATGGTGCTTGCCAGCTATGCGATGGGCTACAATATTCTCTTTGGCTATACCGGATTATTGAGCCTTGGCCATGCCATGTTTTTTGCCGCTGGCATGTATGGGATGGGATTGCCGATGGCGCATCTCGGCTGGACGCCTGAGCCGGCTTTAGTTGCTGGATTTGTTGTTGGCATAGCGGTGTCGGCAAGCATTGGCTTCCTTGCCTTGCGGACAAGTGGAGTGTCATTCATGATTGTCACGCTGATGTTCGCGCAAGCTGGATTTTTGACCATTTTATATTTTGGGGAATGGACACGCGGCGATGAGGGTTTTGTCATTCAGCAAGCTGAGCGTGTCATGGCAGGGTTTGATTTAAGCCAGCCTGCTAATCGCTATAACGCCGCGCTGATTTTGTTTTCGCTCTGTCTAATCTTCACCCTCAAGCTGGTTCATAGCCGCTTTGGCCGTGTCATGATTGCCATTCGTGAAAACGAAGAGCGCACTCAAATGTTAGGTTATGATGTGCATTTCCATAAATGGATGGCTGTCATTATGTCAGGCACGATGGCGGCATTGGCGGGCGCGGCTTATGCGCTGTTATTTGGCTATGCCGGGGCGACATTTGCATCGGTGCAGTATTCTATTTTCCCGCTTTTATGGGTGTTGCTTGGCGGTGCAGGGACAGCGTTAGGGCCATTTATAGGCACCTTGTTCATGTTCTATCTGATTGATTTATCCAGCTCATTCACAACAGCATATATGCTAATTGCTGGCCTTGCCTTAGTCTTGTTAACGCTGTTTTTGCCGCAAGGGCTGGTTGGTGAATTAAGGCGGAGGATGATGCCATGGCTGACATGACAACGCTGCATATCAGCACAAGTTCGGTGAGCCGTCATTTTGGCGGTTTGATCGCTGTTGATCAGGTTGATTTTGCTGTTCCTCGGGGTGAGATTCGCGCCATCATTGGCCCGAATGGTGCTGGTAAATCAACTTTTGTTGGCATGTTATGCGGCCGCATCGCTGTTTCATCTGGCGAGATTATGTTTAATGGCAAAGATGTTACCGCATTGCCTGCCCATAAACGCATCCGCCAAGGCATTGCCTACACGTTTCAAATCACGTCAATTTATGGCCGCCTAAGTCTCAAGGATAATGTTCGACTTGCTACGTCATGGCGCTGGGGCAGTGATGAGGCGGCGCTCGAAAACAGCATAGATGAAGCGTTACACCGTGTCGGGCTAGAAGACCGCATGCATCAAATGGCTGGCGATTTGAGTTATGGGCATCAGCGGTTGCTAGAAATTGCCATGGGCATTAGCCAACATCCGCAACTGCTCATTCTTGATGAGCCAACGCAAGGATTAGCGGATAGTGAGATCGCCGATTTTGTCACATTAATCCGTGAGCTAGGCGGTGATATGACCATTTTGCTCATCGAACATAATATGAATGTGGTGATGGATACGGCGGATCAGATTACCGTTTTGAATCTTGGCAAAGTGCTAGCGACAGGGACGCCAGATGAGATTAGCGCTAATCGTGAGGTTCAGATTGCCTATCTGGGAGAAACCCATGCTTGAGCTGAAATCTGTATCATCGGGCTATGCTGGCGCCCAAGTGCTAAGAGAAGTCTCGCTTCAGCTTAATGCCGGAGAAATCGTCTGTATTCTTGGCCGCAATGGTGCTGGTAAAACGACAATGATGAAAACAATCATGGGTCTGCTGAAAGCTGACCAAGGCCAGATCATCTATAATGGAACTGATTTAACCAAGCTATCTCCGCATAAAATCGCTGGTTTTGGCATCGGCTATATCCCGCAGGGCAGGCGACTTTTTGCTGAGCTTACGGTTGCCGAAAATCTTGAGATTGGATTAATGGCTGGCGGCAAATCAGCCTCAACCCGTGATAAGGTGCTGGCGATGTTTCCGCGATTGGCGGAACGGCTTGATCAACGTGCTGATACCCTATCAGGGGGTGAGCAGCAAATGTTGGCCACTGGCCGTGCCTTATGTCTTGAGCCGCAATTATTGCTTTTGGATGAGCCAACCGAGGGTCTTCAGCCGTCAATGATTGCATTGATTCGCGATACGGTTACGGCGCTAAAACAGCAAGGTGTTGGCATTTTATTGGTTGAGCAGAGGGTTGATGCGGTGCTGTCGATTGCTGATAAAGTGATGTTTCTTGAAAACGGCATGAGCCGCGATATCATGTCAGCAGAGCATTTGCGTAAAAAGCCAGATTTGCTGAAGAAATATATTGGCGTTTAGAAAATTAGCGTCTGATCAGCGTAACTTCATGAGTAACCGAATAAACAGATGTCTTTCTTTATCACTAAGGGGCCTTAAGGTTTCTTCTGATACCTTAAGGGCGGCGGCTCCGATTTGTTCAAATAATTGTCTGCCTTCGGCTGTTGGCTTGAGGATAAGCCGCCGCAGATCAGAGGGCTGGCTTTCTGATGAGATAAGCCCACGCAGTTTGAGCCTGTCGACAACGCCTTTAATGGTCGCCGCATCAATGGCAATCATCCGCCCCAATTCATTTTGTGAGGCTTGCCCGGTCTCACAAAGTTTGGCTAATGCTGAAAATTGGGTCGGGGTCAAATCAGGTATGAGACGGCTAAATATCGACAAATGGCGTTGATTAACACAGCGCAAAATAAAACCGACCTGGTCTTCAAGCTGATAGTCAGATGTCATGTCAGACGCATTAGCGGTGGCGGCATCTTGTTGTTTTTCGGTAATGGCATGAAAGACTTTGTTCATCTGAACCCTTTCTATAATCTATATTGACAGCAACTCATCAAAATAGCAAATTAGTTTGTATGCTAAC
This sequence comes from SAR116 cluster bacterium, assembly GCA_002691725.1. Classification (GTDB taxonomy): domain Bacteria; phylum Pseudomonadota; class Alphaproteobacteria; order Puniceispirillales; family UBA1172; genus UBA12202. The sequence goes on from NZIT01000115.1 coordinate 3,341, forward strand.
AGTTTGTGTTGACCGTCATGTCCTCTAATACCACATATATCCGGCCCTTAACCATAGAAGATGCTGTTGATGTGCTATCGACCTCAGCGGCGGCGGTTATTGCGGCTGGTTGTACCGATTTATTTCCCCTGACCTCAGCACCTCGTATGACTGGTCAGGTGCTGGATATAACCGGCATTAAAGAGATGCGCGGCATTACTGATAATGGGGAGATGCGCCGATTTGGCGGTGCTTCAACCTGGACAGATATTATTCGCGCTGATCTGCCGCCAGCCTATGATATGCTAAAATTAGCAGCCCGCGAAATTGGCTCTATTCAAATTCAAAATGCTGGCACGATAGCTGGCAATCTTTGTAATGCGTCACCGGCGGCGGATAGTATTCCGTGCTTGCTGGCGCTGGATGCGTCTGTTGAGCTGACCTCCGCATCGGGCTCACGGCAACTGCCGCTTAGTGATTTTATTGTCGGTCCTCGGAAAACCTTGCGCCAGGCTGATGAGATTATGACAGCGGTGTTGGTGCCAAAAACCGCTGAGACGGGAGTATCATCTTTCCGTAAATTGGGGACACGCAAATATCTGATTATTTCTATCGTCATGGCAGCCGCGCGAATTGAGGTTAGCGATCAGCGCATTACCCATGCCGCGCTATCGCTGGGGTCGTGTAGTCCGGTCGCGGTCAGGCTGAATAAGGTTGAGGCGGATTTGATCGGCTTGGATATCCACAACGCCGCTATTCCGGCATCACATCATGTTGTGGAAACAGATATTGAGATTGAGGCGGTGATTAATCCTATTGATGATATCCGCGGCACTGCCAGTTATCGGATTACGGCGGCAAAAACGCTTTTATGTGAGGCCATTGATAACTGCCTTAATCAGTTAAGGAATGGTGGAGGAGGGGCTGATGAGTGATCAGAACCAATTCACGCTGACGGTAAATGGCGCCAAAGCAACTGTCACATGCCCGGCTGGAATGCGGCTCAGCGAAGTCTTGCGTGAAGAGCTGCATCTAACAGGCACAAAAATAGGATGCAATGCTGGTGATTGTGGCGCTTGCACCGTTCTTGTTGATGGTGAGCCTGTGTGTTCATGTCTGATGACGCTGGCAAAAGCCGATGGCTGTCATATTGAAACGGTGGAAAGCTTGGCCAATGGATCAAGTTTGTCGTTACTGCAACAAGCCTTTAGCCGTCATGGCGCTACCCAATGCGGGATTTGCACACCCGGAATGTTGATGGCGGCGGCACCCTTAATTCGCGCCAACAAAGCACCGAGCCGTGCGGAGGTTGAGGACGCGCTTGGCGGGGTTCTTTGCCGCTGTACCGGTTATACCAAGATTATAGATGCGGTGATGGATGCCGCGATGGAAAAACCTGCCGCGCCTATGCCTGGCCGGCATGGTGCTGTTGGGGCAAGGGTGGAACGGCTTGACGGCATCCCTAAGCTTAATGGGGATGAGATTTTTGGTGCTGATTACTGGCCTGAACATGCGCTTACTTTGCGGGTGCTTCGGTCACCTTATCATTCGGCACAATTTACCATTGGTGATTCCGCGGCATGGGTGGCGAGGCATGATCTTGTCAGTCATGTTTTTTTAGCTAGTGATATTGATGGTGATAATCAGTTTGGCGTTATCCCGCCAATGGCTGATCAGCCAGCGCTTGCCGTAGATGCGGCGCGATTCAAAGGCGAAGCGGTCGCCGTCATTGTCGGCAAGTCGCAGGATGTTGCGGCAATGGATATATCCGACTTTCCGATTGATTGGACAGAACTGCCAGCAATTATGGATGTCGAGGTGGCGCTTGCCGATGGCACAGCACAGATACATGCGCATCGTGACAACAATATTCTGATTAATGGGATCGTCAAACATGGCGATATTGATAAGGGCTTTGCCGCCGCAGATCATGTTGCTGAGATGTCATTTTCCACCAGTTATGTCGAGCATGCTTATATCGAACCAGAAGCAGGGGTGGCGTGGATGGATGGCGATACGGTTGTCATTCAAGCCTGTACCCAAGCGCCGATTATGGATCGTGATGATACTGCCAAGGTGCTTGGTGTGCCGGTGGAGAAGATACGCATTATTCCTTCAGCAACGGGTGGCGGTTTTGGCTCAAAGCTTGATGTCTCTGTTCAGCCCTTGCTTGGTCTGGTGGCGCTTAAAACAGGTCAGCCATGCCGCATTGTCTATTCCCGAAATGAGTCTATGATGTCAACGACGAAACGCCATCCGGGGGTAATGCAGGCGCGGATTGCGGCTGATAAAAAAGGCCATATCACAGCCATGGAATTCCAGGGTGATTTTAATACTGGCGCCTATGCGAGTTGGGGGCCGACGGTGGCATCACGGGTACCTATCCATGCATCAGGGCCATATAAAACGCCGAATTATTTAGCGCAAGCTCGCGCTATTCATACGAATGGCCCGCCATCAGGGGCGTTTCGCGGCTTTGGCGTGCCGCAGTCAACGATCATTCAAGAAGCGCTATATGATGAGCTGGCGGAAAAATGTGATATCGACAGATTAGCCTTCAGACGTCTCAACGCCTTAAAAAATAATGATACCACGATCTGTAACCAGTCTCTGCCAGCGGTTGGCATAGATGAATGTCTGGCGGCGTTAGAACCATTCTGGCAAAAGCACCAGCAACAGATTGTTGATTTTAATGCCAGGAATAGCCGCAAAAAACGCGGTATTGGTGTGTCATCATGTTGGTATGGATGCGGTAATACGGCCTTGCCAAACCCGTCAACGATCAGGCTGGGGGTGACCGCAGATGGTCAGGTTGTCTTGCATCAGGGGGCGGCAGATATTGGTCAGGGCTCAAACACGGTCATACCCCAGATTTGCGCTGATGCGCTCGGCCTCCCACTCGCGCATATCTCAATTATTGGCGGCGATACAGCTATCACCCCCGATTGCGGCAAGACCTCGGCCTCACGCCAGACNTTCATAACAGGTAAAGCCGCTATGTTAGCAGGACAAGCCCTNCGCCGNCAGATNNTNCGGCTCAGTAATCTAGGTGATGATGCGATTATTGAAATGGCNGAAGGGTCTATTCATGTCAGCCACGGNGATAAGCAGCATGAGATTNCGCTTNGNGANATGNCAGCAAATCCNTANGGCTATGTGCTGATGGCAGAGGAAACCTATAACCCGCCAACNGAGGAGCTGGATGNGTTTGGTCAGGGTAANCCTTATGCGCTTTATGGGTTTGGGGCNCATGCCGCCGTGGTTGAGGTGGATATGCANNTAGGGACGGTGAAGGTATTACATATTTCCGCTGCTCATGATTTGGGCAAGGTCGTTAATCCGCTATTGGCGGAAGGACAAATAGATGGCGGTATTGCACAAGGGCTGGGCATGGCCTTGATGGAAGAATATATCCCTGGCCGCACCGAAAACTTGCATGATTATCTTATCCCGTCTATCGGCGATATGCCGGAGATTGAATATCATCTGATTGAGGTGCCAGACCCGGAAGGCCCGATGGGTGTTAAGGGGTTGGGTGAGCATGTATTGATCCCGACTGCCCCGGCTATTCTTAATGCTATTACTGATGCCACTGGCGGCGCCAGATTATATCAAACACCTGCTGTTCCGCATCGGGTATTGGCGGCAATTCAGGCAAATAACAATGTCGATGAGGCCGCAGAATGACCAAAAAAGCATCAGAAAAAATGAGATGCGATGCCTGCCCGGTAATGTGTTATATCGCTGATGGCAATTCGGGTGCTTGTGATCGATATGCAAACAAAGATGGCCAGATAATCCGGCTTGACCCNCTGACTATTCTGGATCGCCGAATAGCTGCGGGCGATGCTGTTAAACCATTTCTGGGGGCTAGCTGGGATGGTAGCCTTGGCCAGGAAAATGAGATGTTTGTTACCGCCATTGGGGCAGGAACAACCTATCCAGACTATAAGCCGGCGCCATTTATTGTTGGGCAATATCACAGTGATGCTGATTTTGTCACGGTCGTAACCGAAGCTATTTTTTCCTATTGTGGGGTTAAGGTTAAGATTGATACTGATCGCCATCTTGGAAAAGANGGTGCGGTTATCCGCGTCAATGATGAGCCTGTGGGTTTGGTCATCACCAGTGAATATGGCTCTCAAATGCTATCATTGGGCGGTGTTGATCATCTGACGGGGGGCAGCAAAGCCGAAGGTCGGGTGACATGTGATACGCTGATGAAGCTATGTAATAAAGAGGCTGTTGAGCTGACCATTGATGCTGGCTCAACGGTCGTGGTGCAAGCTGGCAAGCCGCCAATTGTTGATGGTAAAGCGGAAATGCGAATGCGGGTTGGCTGCGGTTCGGCGACAATCGGCATGTTTGCCTCACAATGGGTTGGGCTGGTTGATGAGGTTGTTGTTGTCGATGATCATATCACTGGCGTTGTTTCTGAACATCAGGCTGGCAAGGTGCTTGACTGGCCCGATACTGGCATCACGATTAATGGCCGCAGATCAACACCCGGCCGCTATTTTCAAGTGGCAGGGCCGGGGTTAGGATGGGGCGGAACAGACCTTGAGGACCCGCTAAAAATACTTGGCGCATGGCGACCAGCCAAAGGCGCAAGACCTGGGCTAACCTTGTTGATGGTATCGACAACGGGTGAACATTCTGGCTATTTTGTTCTTGATGATGATCTGACGCCACAACCGCAACCAATGCCGAAAGCCTTGCAGGATAGCGTCAAATTAATCTCAGAAAATTGTGAACCGGCGCTTTGCACGGTTATGTTTATGGGGGGTGCTGGTGGCTCTCTACGGTCGGGGGTGACCAAAAACCCGATCCGCTTGACCGCATCGGTACAGACCCGAAAAACCAAAGTCACTTGTGGCGGCATAGAAGGCTTTGTCTGGCCGGGCGGCGGCATCACGATTATGGTCGATGTATCAAAAATGCCAGACCAAGCCTTTGGCTATGTGCCGACACCGGCGATTGTGGCGCCGCTGGAATTCACCGTACCCAAAGACGAATATATTGCTCTCGGCGGACATCAGGATGCCATCCGCTCGGTGTCTGATATTATGGCATCAGGTGGCGAGTATTCCAAAGATAGTCAGGTCGTATTTACCACAGATGCTGAAAATTCTAATGCGTCTGACCATGATGATTAAACGGTGATGAAAGTCATTCTATGCTAGCAACAGCCTCATCACTGCAAGCCAGCTGGCTCGCCCCTGATAACCGCCTGCATCTGTCGCACGGGCCTATTGATTTAATCATTAAGGCGGAGGGGCAATCCGCGCAACTTGCCTATCGCAAGGCCGTTCATGCCATGAAGCATTTACTTGAACAGCTCGTCGTTGAGCTGCCTGAGTTGCGCCGACAAACGGCTAGCCCGGAATGTTACAAGCATCCGATTGCCCGGCGCATGGCACGGGCAACAGGCGGTTATGGCAAGCGCTTTGTCACTCCGATGGCGGCGGTTGCGGGTGCGGTTGCTGATCATGTGCTAGCGGCGATGACTGCCGAAGCCGGGCTTACCAAGGCAAGCGTTAATAATGGCGGCGATATCGCGTTTTGGCTGGCTGATGGCTGTAAAGTCACGGCATTGATGGCCAATCTGGATACTGCAAAATGTACTATCAGCTCTGATACTATCTGGCGCGGCATGGCGACATCTGGATTTAGTGGGCGTAGCTTTTCGCTTGGCATTGCTGATGCGGTTGTTGTGCTTGCTGATACGGCGGCGAATGCTGATACGGCGGCAACCATGATCGCTAATGCCGTAAATCTGCCCCCTGATCTGCCGCCATATCATCCTGATGTAAAGGCGGTCAGCCGTATTCCTGCCCATGATCTCCTGCCCGAAAGTGATTTAGGCTGCCGGCCAGTGACACGCCAAGTCGGGGCGCTATCTGCGGCCTCAATCAATTATGCCTTAAATGCTGGCGAAGCTGAAACGCGGGCTATTATGGCGATCAAACCCATAGCAGGGGCATTAATTCGGGTCAAAGATCATATCCGTGTTGTTGGTCTGGATCAGAATCTGGATCAGAGCCTATCCCAGCGAACCCGTCAAAAGGAGATGATACCGTGACTATGTTCCCCATTCGGAAAACCCAGCTCTTTCTTGAAACGATTTTTCACGAAGGTGGGCCAGCTCCTGAAACGCCGCGCTTGCGGGCTGCTATGGTTGCTGTTGTCGGCAATCCATTTGCCGGGGCTTATCATGAGGATTTACAATCTGCCATGGATGATCTGAGACCGCTGGGGCTGATGATGACGGATGAGCTGATTGATGCGCTAGGGGGATTAGATGGGATTGATGGCTATGGCAAAGCCGGGCTTGCTGGCGAAGATGGTGAGCTTGAGCAGACCGCGCTTTGGCATGTGCCGGGCGGTTATGCGATGCGTGAAAGATTAGGTGAGGCAAAGGCGATTGTACCATCCTCAATGAAAGTAGGTGGCACCGGATGCGCTATTGATATCCCGTTAGGACATATTAATGCTGCCTATGTCAGAAGCCATTTTGATGCCATGGAAGTGCGTCTGGCTGATGCCCCTCGGCGAGGTGAGATTATGTTCTGTCTGGCGATGACCAAGGGCCCACGGATACATCACCGCATGGGGGGATTAGGCGTTGCCGATGTAAAAGGTGAGGATGGCTTGCGCTAAGTCCTCATGGTTGTGTGGCGTATGAAAACCGATTTAATCAACAAATGCGCGTTCAACAACATATTGCCCGGGCATGCTGTTTGAACCTTCGGTAAATTGCGCCGCATCCAAGTTCGCCTTAACATCCTTGAGCATCGCCATTGACCCACATATCATGACACGATCATGTTCTGGATCAAGCGGCGGCAGATTGAGATGGGCATAGAGCTGACCATTTTCCATGAGAGTCGTGATACGCCCCATAAAGGCGGATTGCTCTCGCGTTGTTGTCGTCACCAGCGTTAACCTGTCGGCGAGTTCACCGACTAATGGGTCGGCCTTGGTCAGCGCAACCGTATTGATGGAATAGGCAAGCTCCGCCACTTCACGGCAGCTATGGGTGACAATCAGGGCTTCAAACTTGTCATAGGCTTCGGGGTCGCGGATAAGTGATGCAAATGGCGCAAACCCTGTCCCTGTTGATATCATCCAAAGCCGGTTGCCCGGCAATAGCGCATCAAGAACCAGGGTGCCTGTCGGTTTTTTGCGGAACCAAACCTGATCACCGATTTTGATATTTTGCAGATGCTCGGTTAACGGCCCGCCTGGAACTTTGATTGAATAAAACTCCAGCGTTTCATCCCATGACGGGCTGGCGATAGAATAGGCGCGCCAGACAGGTTTTTCCCCCGGCAGGCCGATCATCACAAACTCACCTGACCGAAAACGGAAACTCGCAGGCCGCGTTAACCGGAAACGGAATAAGCGGTCAGTATAATGTTCAACCTCAGTAACGGTTTCAGAAAAAGCAGAATCAGGACAGGTGAAGCTCATCATATTCTCATTTAGTTTTGTTGGGGTTAGTATTGCTCACCTGACCAAGCTATATTTTAATTAGATGTTAATCCGATAATGCTGTACTAATTCGTTTGTATACGAATGAATTATAAACCTCAAGTCATTATTTTATCGCGGTCTGCCAAGTGCAGTTATCCACTATATTTTTCAGATCATCTGGCGTATCAGCATCAAGAAAGCATCTGCTATCATTTATAGCAAGAGGGTTAATCGCTTCGGGGTGTTTTTTTATGATATCTCTGCCGCCTTTATCCCCTCGAATATGTTCAAGCAATGGGAAAAATCGTTGCCCCCAGATCACAGGATGTGCCGTTCTGCCAGCAATCATTGGCTCCTCTTTTATAGGCTCCTCTCTCATAGGCTCTGTAATAAGTGGTCCTGTAATGAGTGGTAAAGTAATCGCCTCATCAGCTTCGGGAAGGCGCTTATGGCTGTTGATCAAATCATTGATCAGTGGCGCCGTGATATTGGGCATATCCCCAAGCATGATCATAGCATCAGTGGCGCGCGCATTCATCTGGCCAAGCCCATGGCGGATAGAGCCGCTCATGCCTTCAGCATAATCAGAATATTCGTGCAAATCTAAAGGCATATCCGATAAGGCGGCGGCGATATGATTGGCATCATGGCCTAGAATTACCATCACCTCATCAAGCTCACTAGCCAGCATTGTCTTGGCGATACGGCTTATCATTGGCTCACCGCTACTATCAGCAGGCATGAGGAGCTTATTGGCTTTGCCCATGCGTTTGGATTGTCCAGCGGCTAACAGGATTCCGCATATATATCGCATCGCTTTATCCGTTTGTTGTCATTGCTGCCGATATCTTGCCCCGATAGACAGCGATCAGTTGCGCCAGGATAGAAATGGCAATCTCTGCCGGAGTTTTCGCCATAATTGCTAATCCGGCGGGGGCATTGATGCGGGCAAGCTGATCATCATTAAAGCCATCTGCTTTTAATCGCTCACAGCGTTTGGCGTGGGTGTGTCTACTGCCCAAACTGGCGATATAAAACGCTGGTTTTTCTAACGCTACATGAAGCGCCGCATCATCAAGTTTAGGGTTATGGGTTAGTGTTACAATCGCTGTATGTTCATCAATATTGGCAGCATCTAATATCTCATCAGGCCAGTCGGTGATCATGGTTATATTTGGAAAACGCTCAGCATTGGCAAAATGGCTACGCGGGTCAATGATCGTGGTGTTAAAGCCAGCGGCAATAGCCATGGGGGCAAGATGCTGGCTGATATGAACCCCGCCAATGATATAAAGCCGCGGCTCTGGCGGGATGACTAAAACAAAATGGCTGGCATCATCGCTACATTGATTGATCGGATAAATATGCGCCTCCTGCGTCTCCTGTCTCTCTTGCTTGGGGCTTACCGCCTTCATCTGATGCTGATGGAGCTGGCAGTCAATAGCGATCATTTGGTGCTGAGCCGACCGGGCTTTAACATAGGAAAAGAGATCAGCCGCATCACTGCCAAAAGCAGAGGCGGCACAGACCCAAACCGATATTGCGCCACCACAAGACAGCCCGACTTGCCAGGCATCGGCGTCAGCAACCGCAAAATCTAGTCTTTGCGATGATTTTCCAGCCATGACGTCATGAGCGGCGCTGATAACTGCGCTTTCAACACAGCCGCCAGAAACCGACCCTTCCACCAGGTCATCATCACGGATAATCATGATGCTTCCTGCTGGCCGCGGCGATGACCCCCATGTCTGGATAACAATAGCAATAGCCAGATCATGCCCGGACTGATGCCAGTCGGCGGCAATGGTCAGAATATAGTCATCAGATAATGGCCGCATGGCTGTCTCCGGCTATAAAGGTTCAAGTTGCAAAGGTTCAAGTTGCATCAGAATACAATTTTATCCTAGAACATGCATCAGATGTTAACAATGACGCTGAAACACGCTAAGCTAATATTAATTAATACCTATATATAGGGGGTAACATGCGGTCTTTCTCATTATTGATTATTGGCGGTATTTTCGGTTCCTTGATCGGATTTTTAGTAGCAGCAGGCTATGGCATTACCCTTGATGGGCATGACCATACCACAGACCATCATAATCCTGCCACCCATGATAGCGCAGAGAAAACAGCACATAAGCATGATAAGATGATTGATCTTTCTGCCATGGCTAACCCGCCATCGGTTAAACTAATGGCGATGGAGGACACGGTATCGGGCTGGAATCTTCATGTTCAGACTGAACATTTCACGTTTTCTGCTGATCAGGCAGGAGGCACACATAAGCCGGGGTTTGGGCATGCGCATCTCTATGTTGATGGCGTTAAACTATCCAGACTTTATGGGGAATGGGCGCATTTGGGCGGCTTGACACCGGGCGAGCATGTGATCCGCGTCACCTTGAATGCTAATAGCCACGAAGCGCTCACGGTTGGCGGCAATATGATCGCAGCAGACATCACCGTCATGCAAAAATAGATCGACGTGATAGTCTTATTGTGGATAGCAGGCGCGCATCATGATAAGACGGGCATGATAAGGGAAAATCAGATTAACATATGACTTTATACACAGTCGCCATGCTTGCCATTGGGGCGCTGGCTGGTGGATTTATTACTGGTCTGGCGGGCTTTGGCACGGCGCTATTTGCCTTGGGCTGGTGGCTTGTTGTTCTGCCGCCTGAAGACGCGGTGACTGTGGTCATCATCATGTCATTAATCGGCGGCATCCAAGGCATGATTGAGGTCAGGCATGTCATAAACCCAAGCCGACTTGCCCGCTATACTGTGCCTGCCTTGCTTGGGGTGCCGTTTGGGATAGCTTGTCTGGCTCTCATCAATGTCTTTATCTTAAAGCTGATTATTGGCTGTTTGCTGATTATGTTTGGCGGCTATTCCATTTTGCGCCGGCATATGCCCCGCATAACATCATCTACCCCTTGGATTGATATCTTAATTGGTGGCATTGGAGGCGTGTTAGGTGGTCTGGCTGGCCTGTCGGGGGCGATACCAACGATGTGGATAACTCTGCTTGACTGGAATAAAGCCGACAGGCGCGCGGTTCTGCAACCTTTTAATATGCTTGTGTTAGGGGCGGTGTTAATCGCCTTTATCATTCAGGGCAAACTGACGAGGGATGTGCTATTTCTTGCTCTGCTGGCTTTTCCATTTACTTTGCTCGGCGCGCGGCTTGGGCTTTTGCTTTATCGCCGCGTCAATGATGAGCAATTTTTGCGGATTATCATCTGGCTCATCCTGATATCAGGTGTCGTTCTGGTTAGTCGGGAATGGGCATATCTAATTAGCCAAATATAAGTCCAAATATAAATGCAGCCGCCATGACAGGCATCGGATTGACCTATACTTTGCCTCATCTTTATGTCTTAATATTCGATTGCATTAATTATTAAGTATATATTTTACATGACCGATTTTTGTAGTATGACAGCAACCGCATTGGTCGCCGGGATTAAAGCTGGTGACTTCGCATGTGCCGAAGTGATGGCAGCATCCATTGCCAGAATTGAGGCGGTTGATCCGTTGGTGAATGCCATGGTGACGCGGGATTTTGATCGCGCCATGGCCAGCGCAAAGGCGGTTGACGCCAAACGCCTAAACAATGAGGATATCGGATCGCTGGCAGGCCTGCCCATAGGAATTAAAGACCTCGAAGCAACCAAAGGCATAACAACAACCTTTGGATCACTGCCTCACAAAGACTATGTTCCTGATCAGGATGATGTGTCGGTTGCCAATGTAAAGGCCAAGGGCGGCATCATTATTGGCAAAACCAATACCCCTGAATATGGCACTGGCGGCAACACATGGAATGATGTCTTTGGCGTCACCGCCAATCCATTTGATACAGATAAAACGCCTGCTGGTTCATCTGGCGGGTCTGCTGCGGCATTGGCAACTGGCATGGTGCCGCTGGCGACAGGATCAGATTTTGGCGGCAGTCTGCGCACGCCTGCCAGCTTTTGTGGGGTTGTCGGCTTTCGCCCTAGCCCTGGTTTCGTTCCTGATGAAAATAAAGCCGTTGGTCTGGCACCTTTTGCCGTATTAGGGCCGATGGCAAGAGTGGTTGCTGATGCCGTGCTGTTATGTGACGCGCAATCATCATTTGATGCTCGTGATCCGTTCTCAAAGGCAGGGCAAGGCGCTATGGCACCGTCCATGCAGGCCGCTGATTTGAGCCAGATGACGGCGGCGATCTCAGCTGATTTAGGGGTTGCGCCAGTTGCCAAGGCGATCAGGCAGCTGTTTGATCAGCGGATGGGATATTTGACCTCAAGCTTTGCTGAGGCGCAAAAACGTGATCCGGTGTTTGATCATGTCCATGATTGTTTTGAGGTTTTGCGTGGTGTCAGTTATGTCGCTGGATGCAAAGATATTGTCGATAAGCACCGTGATGTTGTCAGCCCATTGATGATTGACAATGTCGATAGAGCATTAGCATACAGCCTTGCCGATGTTGCTGATGCCTCGCATACACAAAGCGTTTTGGCGAAAGCATGGCTCGCCTTGTTTGATGAGGTTGATGTTGTCATTTGTCCAGCCGCCTCGGTAGCGCCTTATCCACATAAGGATAAGTTTATTGCCGAAATTGATGGGGTTAAAATGCCAACTTATATGACATGGCTGGCACTTAGCTATGCGCCAACCATGGTCATGGCATGTTCGCTGGTTGTCCCATGTGGGGTTGATGGCGATGGTCTGCCGTTCGGGATACAGCTGCTAGGACCGCCGGGGGGTGATCGCAAATTGCTGGAAATCGGCCTTGCCATTGAAGCCGTGTTAGCAGCAGAGCCAGAGACTATGCGCCCTCAACCGAATATTAACAGGCTGATATCAACAGGCCAGTATTAACAGGATAGTATTAACACGGCTGATATCAGCACCCGAATTGATCTGATAGCCAGGATTAGACGCCAGCCGGATTTTCCAGGTCAGCCCCAATCGCCGCTAAATCAGAATAGCGATCACCAATGCGGTGATGTGGTCTGCCGCCGGTTGAGCCAGCAAAGGCAACGATCAATTCATGATTTGCCGGGGCATCATGGATATGCATCTGGACGGTCAGATAATGTGAGCGCCTGCCTGTATCATTTTTATCCATGAGTGGAATATTGATCTGAGTATTGGCAGGGCCACGGGTATTTGTAAATCCGAGATAGGCTTTACCGCCAATCGCCTTACGCAAGACATTGCCATAATTTACGGTATGGATAATGGCTGATGCGTGTTCAAGTTCACCTTCAAGGCCTGCCATGGACGCTTTGCCGACGGCCTCAATAGCCTCGCTGCCACCACCAAGTTCTAGCATCTGGTCAGTCAGAATCTGACCCAATTTAGGCCCAAACGCCCTTATCTCAGGCATCAGGTCGTCAACAAAGCCACGGCCAGACCATGGATTTTGGATGACGGCGGCGGCGGCAAAAAGCACTAATGGCGACTCCGCTGCTTTGCCGCCATCTGATGTGATGACTTCTTTATAGGTAACGATTTTTCTGATCTGGGGTTCCATGAGGGTGATTTCCTTTCTCTCATTCACGCTTACTTGTAATGATGCTTTTTCAGAAAACTGATCAGCACGGTGTTAAATCGCTCAGGCGCTTCCATCATAGCCATATGCCTAAGCCCGTTTAGAATGACACATTCAGATTGCGGAATCTCGGCGGCAATAGCGGCGCTCATATCAGGATTATTGCCAAAATCTTCATCACCAGTCATGACTAGCGCCGGGCAGGATATTGGCGGCTGCGGGGCAATAAGCTCATCCACGCCATCAACCAGCACCTGATAAATGGCTGGATAAATGGCCTTGTCATTTGCTTTTACCCAAGATCGGATTTGATCTAGTGTTGGCGGCATGGCTTTCCTGAAATCATCAGTAAACCACCGAATTAACGCATCCTCGATAGTGGCATCGGCGCCATCTTTCTGAGCTTGATAGACACGGCTTTGGATATGATCATGCGCGGCTTTGCTGCGTTTGTGAGGGGAATGTAAAATGCCAATGCTGGTGACTTTGTCTGGGAAATCCATAGCAAAGCGGCGCGTAATCATGCCGCCAAGCGAAAATCCCATAACGCTCGCATGGGCGATGTTCAATGCTTCCATGAGATCAGCAAGTTGCTGTGAGAACATTCGTAAACTAGGGGTTTCAGGTGGTGGCGGTGATGCCCCATGGCCATAAAGATCATAGCATATGACTTGATGAGTGGGGGTTAGTGGCTGTATCTGATGCGCCCACATCCCCTTATTCAGCCCCAGCCCATGAATAAAAATGATCGGCGGAGTGTTGCCGCCGCCACGTTGCCCATGTATCTCCACATGAGTGCCATTATTGGTGATGGTCATCATGCGGATAAAGGACGGTATGCGACCACTTCAACTTCTACCCGAACATCGACCAGCAGCTCACTGATAACGGCAGATCGAGCAGGTGGGTCTTGAGGAAAATAGTCGGCATAGACGCCATCAAAACCCGGAAAATCAGCCCGCTCACGAAGCCATACCATCGATTTGACGACATCAGATAGAGAGCAATCAGCAAGTGCCAGCGTGGCTTTAATCGCCTCCAGTACAACTCGCGTTTGCTCCTCTATTGTCCCCTCGGTCATGACCACGCCATCTTGCATTGGAATCTGGCCAGTTAAATAGACAAAATCGCCTGCTCTGATCGCCCGTGATAAAGACAGGGTGCGGCCATTAATAACCAAAGGATCACCGATAACAGTTTTCATCATTTCCTCTTTTCAATATCCAGCAATAATGTTTCTCTTATGGTCACTGGCGTTTGATGATCTGATTTTCATTTTTTCGCCAAAACATGGCTAAAAAATTAATCTTGGGCTTTCCTCACTTCATACCATAATATGCAAGAGATATCGCTTTTTATAATGCTTTTTAAATGGGAGGAATGAGCAATGGCAGATCAGAAAACCTATCAGATGCTGATTGATGGAGCGTGGGTAGATGCCAGCGATGGGAAGACGTTTCCCAGCATTAACCCAACCACTGAACAGCCATGGTGCCATATTCCGGAGGCAACCGAAAGTGACGTTAATCATGCGGTTGAGGCAGCGCATCGCGCCTTTAGCGAAGGCGCCTGGGCCAAGATGACGCCAACCGATCGCGGCCGCCATTTGCGGCGGTTAGCTGAACTACTCAGTGAAAAATCAGAAGAATTAGGCCGAACAGAAACCATTGATACGGGCAAAATGCTCAAAGAAACCCGCTGGCAGGCAAAATATATTGCTGAGTTTTTCCATTTTTATGCGGGTTGTGCGGATAAGGTTCACGGCGAAACCTTGCCCATTGATAAACCTGACATGATGACCATGACATTTCGTGAGCCACTTGGGGTGGTGGCGGCGGTGGTGCCATGGAACTCACAATTATTTCTTGTTGCGGTCAAGATTGGCCCGGCACTAGCGGCTGGCAATACGGTGGTACTGAAAGCATCGGAACATGCGTCTGCCGCTATGCTTGAGTTTGGCAAGCTGATTGAGCAGGCAGGCTTCCCGCCGGGAGTGGTTAACATTATCACTGGCCATGCTGATCCGTGCGGAAAGGTGCTGACCTCGCATCCTCTGGTGGCACGGATTAGCTTTACAGGTGGCACTGGCGCGGCTCGCCATGTGGTCCGGAACTCGGCTGAAAACTTTGCTGAAGTCTCACTTGAGCTAGGCGGAAAATCGCCATTCATTGTCTTTGATGATGCCAATATTGAAAGCGCGGTTAACGGCTCTATCGCTGGTATCTTTGGTGCTAGTGGGCAAAGCTGTGTGGCTGGCTCACGGCTATATTTGCATAATCGCATTGCTGATCAGTTTCTCGACCAAATGCTTGATCAGGTTAATCAGATTAAGATTGGTGACCCATTAGAAGACGCCACCCAAATGGGGCCTCTGGCAACAATGGATCAAATCAATCATATTGAAAATCAGGTTAAAATTGCAAAAGCCGAAGGCGCCGATATTCTAACCGGAGGCAAGCGGCCATCGACACCCAACCAAGGCTGGTTCTATGAGCCAACAATTATTTCTTGCCCTGATCAAAACTTGACGATTGTCGATACCGAATTGTTTGGCCCTGTCCTTAGCGTCATGCGCTTTGATGATGAAGCTGAGGTATTGCAACGTGCTAATGACAGCAAATATGGTCTGGCNGCAGGCATNTTTACGGCCAANCAANCGCGCGCTATGCGGATGACNCAANCGGTTAATGCTGGCATTGTTTGGGTCAATACCTATCGCATGGTATCACCGATNGCNCCGTTTGGCGGGTTCAAGGNNTCAGGCTATGGNCGGGAAAGTGGAATGCAGGCGATTTATGATTATACGCGGCCGAAAACGGCATGGATTAATATCTCAGATGATCCAATCGCCAATCCATTTGTCATGCGCTAACAGCGTTAAAAGCCTTATGAAAACGGGCTGATCAAGAATGGCGGTGAATAACGGCATCAGCAATCATCACGCTGGTTGCCGTTATCATTAGCGGATTGATCTCAATCATATGGATATCATGATGATGCGCCATCAGATCAGTTAACGTCTCAATCACTTGGATAACGGCACTCATATCACCGCCCGCCTTGCCTCGATAGCCATGGATCAGTTTTGCCGTGGCTAGCTGATCAAGCGCATCAGCAAGCTGGCTTTTATCACTTGGCATGATCAGCGTTTTTGCATCCTTGATCAGCTCAACCAGAATACCGCCAGATGCGATAGTCAAGATACAGCCAAATTGTGCGTCTCGGCGCAAGCTAATCATCAGCTCAGCAATGCTATCCGCCACATATTCTTCAACCATAATAGCATCTAGCCGAGCATGGGGGGCAAGCTGGGCGCAATTTTTCTGGATATCTTGACATGCCAAGATAACCGCTGGCCAGTCTGTTAGCCCTAACTTCACCGCACCAAGTTCTGTTTTATGCGGCATATCAGGGCTAACCGCTTTCGCCACCAAAGGAAAACGGATATCAGCTGGCATCGGGCTGGCCGCTATATTNGCTAAATCAGATATCAGTAAAGCGCGCGGGATATCTAACCCGGCTTTTGCCAATAGCGACTTGCTGTCATGTTCATCCAGCATAATGCTACTCGCCGATAGGTCATGCCCATCAAGCATCAGCTCAAGCGGCGGTGAGGCTAGCAAATCTGCTCGTGCCTTGGCATATTGTGCAGAGGCNCTCATCGCTTTCATACAATCACCAATCCCCTGCATAGGGGCAACACCTTCAGCGATAAGCTCATCACGGATCTCTTGATCAAGATTTTCGGCAATCGTGGAACAGACGGCGGCAGGGATGCCATAGCGTTTGGTGGCGCGAACAAATGCCATCGCATCATTATAGTAATAGAAACGGCTTTCATCTAATCCGGGGGCCGGATAATCCTGAATGAGAACCGCCATATNGGTTTCCGATTTCAACATAATATCAAAAACAGGTTCAGTTTTTTCGGGCATACCCCAGATCGGGGTGGTGTAATCAAGCGGATTTGAAACCGTTGCTGTATGCGGTAGAAATGGTTTGAGCTCGGACTGCTTCTGGTCACCGGGACGCGGATATTCCAGCCCCAGCTCCTCGCCATAATCGGCAAGCATAGTTGCGCCGCCACCCGAACAGGTAAAGCCCGTGACCTGACAGCCATTGGGACGGGCGGTAATGGTCAAGTATTTCAATATCTCAAGAAAATCGCCCGGCTCTTTGGCTCGGATAATGCCTAATCGGTCAAACAAGGCCTGATAGACATCATCTGTACCCGATAGTGATCCGGTATGGCTGACGGTTAGCTCGGCACCAATCGCCGATGTGCCTGTTTTCAGAACAACGATAGGCTTATCTGCGGCCAGCGCTTTCATGGCGGCGGCGGCAAAGGCGTTGGGGTCTTTCAAGCCCTCAATATGGATGCCAATGGCGCGAACTTCGGGGCGGTCAACTAAGCTGTTGATACAGTCTTCTATGCGCATGATCGCCTGATTGCCAATGGACAACATATAGGCTAGTGGCAGTGACCGCATGCTCATGGTCAGGTCAGATGACAACATACCGCTCTGGGTAATCACCGCCGCGCCATAGCCGGGAAAGCTACCGCCATGGGCAAATGGCCATAACGCAACCTTATCAACATAATTGATGAGGCCATAGCAATTNGGCCCAATGACCGCCATATCACCNGCGGCTTTGATGAGCCGGGCTTCTTTTTTTGCGCCATCATCGCCAATCTCGCCAAATCCGGCGGTATAGATCACCGCACCACCGGCGCCCATGGCATTTAATTTAGCCATGCTATCAATAGCGGCATCAATCGGCACCGCAATAAAGCAAGCATCAGGGGGTTCAGGCAAATCCTCAACAGCAGCATAACAGCGATGACCGCCAATCGTCTGACGCTTTGGATTGACAGGCCAGAAAGGCCCCTCATATCCGATCCGCGCACATTCAGTGGCGACAGTCACAGCATCCGAGCCGCCGATCACCGCCACATGGCGCGGCTGAAACAACCGTTTCAGGTTAGCCTTTTGTTCAGGGGTCATGCTCCAAGCGGTCTCAAAATTGACCGTGTTATGATATGCCGCTGAATCTCTGACGTGCCATCCCAAATGCGTTCTAATCGGGCATCACGCCATAGCCGGTGGATAGGCAGTTCTTCCATCAGCCCCATGCCGCCATAGATTTGAACCGTATGGTCAGCGACGCGGCCAAGCATTTCAGAACAATATAATTTAACCATTGCTGCATCAGCGTCTGACATAATGCCCTGATTAGCTTTATGGATTGCATCCTTGACCAACAGATTAGCCGCCCGCATTTCAACAGCCATATCAGCCAGCTTAAATCCGGTGGCTTGGAAGCGGCCAATAGGCTGACCAAATTGTTTGCGNTTAGCCGCCCAGTCACAGGCTAANTCATACATTCNTTCNGCCTTGCCNCAACANGTNGCNCCNACCCATATCCGCCCCATGCCNAGCCATTTTCCNGATAGCTCNAGGCCTTTNCCNACTTCACCNAAAACATGCGCATCACTCAGCCTGACATCATTAAAATCAAGCTTGAAATTGAGATAGCCGCGATAGCTGACACAATTATAGCCGATATCAATATCAAACCCCTTCATCCCGACATCGACCAGAAACGCGGTGATCTGCGGCCGCCTGGATGTGCCTGTTTCATCATATCCGGTGGCGGCAAAGACAATGGCGAAATCAGGCATGACCGGCCCTGAGACAAAATGTTTTGTGCCATTGAGTATCCAATCTTTACCATCACGTTTCGCAAAGCTCCGCATGGACATGATATCCGATCCTGCTTCGGGTTCAGATAAGGCAAATAATTCTCTTTTCTCACCACTGACGCAAGGCATCAGATATTGCTCGCGCTGGTCGCCTTCGGTGGCTAGCAGAATCTCGGTCGGTCGGGCAATCCATGAATGGAGGGCATGTGTGGTTTTGCCAAACTCTTGTTCAATCATGGCCATTTGCTCATAATCGAGACCGCCGCCACCAATCTCAACAGGTAAATTAGCGGCAAATAACCCAACTTCTTTTGACCGTTCTTCAATCTGACGGCCTAGTTCAATCGGAACCGCGCCATCACGATCAACTTGATCTTCGTAGGGAAAGATTTCCTCCTCCATGAAGCGGCGAACGCTTTCGGTCAAAAGTTCGTTCTCATGGCTTCCTTGATTATATTGATCTGGCATTAAACCCTCCATCAAGATTGTTTTTTAAGTCCAAGTTTTTGTCTGGCTTCTTCGGCTGTAAGAACACGCGCTCCCATGCGTTCAATAATTTCACGGGCACGTTCAACCAGCTGAGCATTTGTCGCCAGCACGCCTCTTTCCAAATAGATATTATCCTCAAGCCCAACCCGAACATTGCCGCCCATAGCAACCGCAGCGGCAGCCATCGGCATCTGCATTCGCGATATCCCAAAAGAAGCCCATGAAGCATTGGCAGGAAGCTCATCTTTCATGACTTTCATCGTGTCAACGGATTGATCAGCGCCCCACGGAATCCCCATGCAAATTTGGAACATTGGCGGCTCATCAATCAGCCCTTCGGCAATCATCTGTTTAGCAAACCGGATGTGACCTAGCTCAAACACTTCAAGTTCAGGCTTGACGCCTAATTCCTGCACCATTGCTGCCATCTTGCGCAAATAGGCAGGCGTGGAAATATAAATCTCATTGCCATTACCAAAGTTCATGGTGCCGCAATCAAGACTACAAATCTCTGGCTTGAGAGCGGTCACATGAGCCAGCCGTTCTTCGGCGGCGATCATGTCGGTTCCAGGGCCAGGCATAGCAGGATTGGCGTCATCCGGAACCCAATCACCACCCATACCAGCGGTTAGGTTAATCACAACATCAGTATCACTAGACCGCACTTTATCAACAACCTGACGGAAAAGCTCAACATCTCGTGAGCCTTTGCCAGTTGCTGGATCACGAACATGGATATGTGCTGCTGTTGCCCCAGCCTTTGCCGCCTCGATTGAGGCATTGGCAATTTCATCCGGCGTCACCGGAACATGCTCGCTTCTGCCTGTTGTATCACCTGCCCCTGTAACAGCGCAGGTTAAGATAACATCCATATTCATGGCTAATCTCCCTCTATGTTCACATCTATATTTTGCATGATGCAGGCTTGCAGTTATCAATTTTTCGCCATAATATTTTCTTTTTCGATAGTTTTATGATCATGAGCATATCTTATGTCTGAACACCCATTGTCTCACGCCGCTGATGAAAAGCTGATTTGCGTAGTCCTACCTCGGTTTAATATGAACAGCCTGACGACGCTGATTGAACCTTTGCGGATTGCCAATTATATCTCTGACAAGCCGCTTTATGAATGGCAATTTCTAAGCCCCGGCGGTGGTAACATAACCGCCAGTAATGGCATGACCGTGGAATGTGATGATTTGAGGGATATCCCGCATACGGCAACCATTATCCTGTTTGGCAGTTGGGGGGCAGAACGCAACACTGATCATCATCTGATCAGCTGGCTTCGGCAATCGGCGCGCCATGGCATCCGGCTGATAGGGGTGGAAACGGGTGCTTATATTCTGGCACGCGCTGGGCTGCTCTATGGCAAGCAAGCCACAACTCATTGGTCACTTTACCCCGGGTTTTCTGAAACCTTTGCCGATATTGAGCCGTCAGAACAGCTTTACACCATGGATAAGCAGATCATGACATGCGCTGGCGGCACGGCGACTGCTGATCTGATGCTTCATCTCATGCAAGACCAGCATAGCCCTGATCTGGCGAGCGAGGTTTCAAGCCAGATGTTGCATCAAAGCATCCGTGCGCCAGAAACCTTACAGCGGCCGATTGTTAATACGGGATCAGGCCATGTTAACCCCATTATCCTTGAGGTTACACGGTTTCTTGAACGCCATATCGAGGATCATATCCCGATCCCTGATCTGTGTCGGCGAACAGGTGTGCCGCAACGAAAATTGGAACGGCTATTTCGCCGTGATTTGGGATGTACAATTGTTCAGTTTTATCGCCAACTAAAATTGCAATATGCGCGCACTTTACTAGTCAGCACGAATATGAATATTCGCGAAATATCGGTTGCCTGTGGATTTAATTCGATGTCTTATTTCTCGCATTGCTTCAGCAAGACATTTGGCCGCAAGCCAAGTCTTTATCGGATGTCATGGCCAGATGATCAGCCTGAACCGATCTGGCATGGCACGATGTATAGCTTTATCAAGAAACCCCAAAAAGATATCGCCTAAAAAGGGGTGTTAGAGCGGGTCATTGGCGGCTTTCAGAATGGCAACAATGCGCCGATCACGATCAGCCGCCATATCTTCAAAATGTTTACCCGCCGCCATAGCATTACAGCCATCAACCATGGCATTGCGTAACTCAGGCGTCAATTCAGGCGCCTCCAGACGTGTCCATGGCAGCTTCAAGGCAGGGCCAAACTGATCTAAATTAGTCGCCATACCGCCAGCCCCGCAAGCAACATGAAAGGCCATACACTGCCCTTGAACGGCCATCCGTGGAGCAGGGCCAAAACGTAAGGCGCGGTCAATATCTTCGGGTGATGCCTCACCATTGGCAACCATATGCAAGGCTTCGCGCCACAGCGCTTCTTGCAGGCGCGTTGCAATAAATCCGGGAATCTCTTTTTTCAGGCGAATCGGTTCTTTGCCAGCATCCGCGTAAAATGCCATCACCCAATCAAGCGCCTCATCAGCGGTTTTATCGCCGCCAATAACCTCAACAAGTGGCAATAGATAGGGCGGATTAAAGGGGTGGCCGACAACACAGCGGTCAGGGGTGCTGGATTTGAGCTGAATATCGGTCATTGGCAGACCTGATGTGCTTGATGCGATAACAACCTCAGGCGCTGTGATGCGGCCAAGGGTTTCATAAAGGTCTTGCTTGATCGGTAATCGTTCGGGCGCACTTTCTTGAATAAAATCGGCGTCTTTCACAGCGGCTGATAAATCATCGGTAATGACTAGCCGATCCAGACTTGCCCCTGCTGCCAAGCCTAGATCAATCAGGCATGGCCATGCGGTATTGACCACCGACATAAATGTGGCTTCCTCGTCCTTATGATGCAAATAGGCAGTCACGTCATAGCCGCGTGCCAGAAAATGTGCTGCCCATCCAGCCCCGATAGGGCCAGCGCCAATACTCGTAACATGTTTGACCTGATCACTGGCTACACGCATGATTATTTTCCTTTGAAAACAGGATCTCTTTTTTCAACAAAAGCCTTGATCCCCTCGGCCGCGTCTTCGGATGTTAGCATCGATCGGTATGTTGGCAGATCATCCTCACGCATCGCTGAAAATGATTTCTGCATTGGCTGACACTCAATATGGCGTAAGACTTCTTTGACAGATTGCA
The DNA here is from genome assembly GCA_002691725.1 of SAR116 cluster bacterium. Lineage (GTDB taxonomy): Bacteria > Pseudomonadota > Alphaproteobacteria > Puniceispirillales > UBA1172 > UBA12202. The sequence continues at coordinate 25,699 of NZIT01000115.1, forward strand.
TAGCTAGTGGTGCGGCCCATGCCAGACGTTCTGCCCAATCCATAGCTTCGGTCATCAGCTCAGCATGCGGAACAACTTTATTGATAAGGCCATAATGCGCGGCTTCATCAGCTTTCATACGGCGACCAAGCAGCAACATTTCCATCGCAATATTATAAGGAATACGTCGTGGCAGACGTTGGATAGCACCAGCATCAGGAATAATCCCCAATGGCATTTCAGGCAGAGCAAACTCAACATGCTCACTGGCAATCAACAGATCACAGGCAAGCGCAATTTCAAAACCGCCGCCAATGACTAATCCGTTTAATGCCCCGATGACAGGCTTATTGAGTGACCAGTTTTCGGTTAATCCGGCAAAGCCGCCATCCCCATAATCACCATCATTCCACCATTCATCTAGCTTCGCCTCGCCGCTATTCAGCGATTTCAGATCCCAGCCTGCAGAAAAGATGCGGTCGCCTTCCGCGGTGATGCGGTCAGCGTTGCCCTGCACGGACGCGCCGGAGCTGACCGCAATGTCGCAGCTGGCCGTCAGGTTGTTATAGCCCTTGCCAAGAATACACGCCGGCCCCTCCGACGCGTCCGCCGGGTTGAACACCACGCGCG
>NZIT01000116.1 GCA_002691725.1 SAR116 cluster bacterium
AATGGGCACAGATCGCCAAACATCGCGGCGCCCGCAAACGCAAGGCATGGTGGTTTGGCCCCTTTGCTTCGGCTAGCGCGGTTAACCGCACGGTGACAGAATTAACCCGCGCCTTTTTGTTACGCAATTGTTCGGATAGTGTTTTTTCAGCACGGACACGGCCATGTCTGCAATATCAGATCAAACGCTGCACCGCGCCATGTGTTGGCAAAATCAGTCATCAGGATTATCAAAAACAGGTTGATCAGGCTGTCCGTTTCCTTAATGGAGAATCGCGTTCCGTTCAGGATGAGTTCGCGACCTACATGCATGAAGCCGCTGATGCATTAAACTTTGAAGATGCGGCACTATGGCGAAACCGTATCCGCGCCCTGACCATGATCCAGGCTCATCAAGACATCAATCTACCGGGTGAGCTTAATGCCGATATTATTGCCTTTACCAGTGATAGTGGCAGAAGCTGTGTGCAAGTCTTTTTCATGCGTAATGGTTCTAATTTTGGTAATCGCGCCTATTTTCCGCGTCATGATAAGGATGATGATCCGGCGGCTATTTTGGCGGCATTTATTGGCCAGTTTTATGATGATAAACCACCGCCGCCAGAAATCCTTGTCAATCAGACTATGCTAGAGGCTACACTCATTGCTGAGGCGTTGAGCAATAAGGCAACACGAAAGGTCAATATATCGGTGCCAGCGCGCGGCCAGCGGCGCAAGTTAATGGCTATGGCAGAACGTAATTCGCGTGAAGCATTGGCACGTGAACTGACGGCAAGCTCGACCCAGAAGAAAATGCTGGATGCGGTTCAGGAGCTGTTTGAATTAGATGAGCAACCCGGCCGCATAGAAGTCTATGATAACTCACATATTCAAGGCAGTCATGCTGTTGGCGCTATGATTGTTGCTGGCATTGATGGGTTTAATAAATCCTTTTACCGCAAGTTCAATATTGATGCGGATAAAGCAAGCCCTGAAAAACCCGGCATAGGCGGTGATGATTTTGCCATGATGCGTGAAGTCTTAACACGCCGCTTTGCTCGTGCTATCCGCGAGGACCCGGACAGGGAAACAGGCATCTGGCCAGATTTGGTTCTGCTTGATGGCGGTAAAGGTCAGCTATCCGCCGCATTGGAGGTGATGGAAAAACTGGGCATCACGGATGTGCCGCTCGTTGCCATATCGAAAGGTGTTGATAGAAACGCTGGCCGCGAGGAGTTTCATCAGCCTGATAAAGACAGTTTTCAATTACCGAAAAACACCCCTGTTTTGCATTTCTTGCAGCGGCTCAGAGATGAAGCGCATCGCTTTGCTATTGGCGCCCACCGAAGCCGTCGATCAGTAGCTCAGAAAAGCAACCCTCTCGATGATATTCCAGGGATTGGCGCGACGCGCAAAAAGGCCTTATTGACGCATTTTGGTTCGGCGCGCGCGGTTGCTAATGCTGATATTCCTGATTTAATGAAAGTTAATGGCATCTCACAGCATGTTGCTGATATCATTTATCATTGGTTTCATGATAAAAGCTAATACAATGGTAATGTGTTAAGACCAAGAGATAGCCAGTTAGCGGAAAATAGCCAGACCAGAAGATAGCCAGTCAGCGGAAAAAATCATGAAACAATTGCCAAATGCGATTACGATTATGCGAGTTGGGATAGCGGTTATTATTCCACTCTTGATCTTTGATGGTCGCATGGCTTTACGGACAACTGCTTTTATTCTTTTTGTCCTCGCCGCTATCACCGACTGGCTCGATGGCTATCTGGCCAGACGCTGGAATGTGTTAAGCGGATTTGGCCGTATGCTAGACCCGATTGCTGATAAATTGCTGATAGTCGGATGTCTGCTTGCCTTAGTCGCGGTTGATAAAAACACACTACCAATTCTATACCCGTCTTTGCTCATCCTTTTTAGGGAGATTTTTGTTTCAGGAATGCGCGAATACATGGCCGATCAAGGCATTACGCTTCATGTCACTACACTGGCAAAATATAAAACCACCCTGCAATTTATCGCCATCGGACTAGCCATGCTGTATCCGCATTTCAGCCATTGGCCTTATGCCATAGAGGTAACTATTGTGACATTTTATCTGGCGGCAATTCTGACATTTTATACAGGGCTGGATTATTTCATTAAGGCGTATCGCCATGTCTGAAACGCAGCTCCCGCATCTGGCGCGGCATCGATTTGTTATAGGTTTAGCCGGATATTCAGGTTCAGGTAAAACAACATTAGCCGAAAAGCTCATCACTAATATCACGCAACGTGGATTTAGCCTTGCGACGATCAAACACGCGCATCATGCCTTTGATGCTGACGTTCCGGGCAAAGATAGCTGGCGTCATCGGAAAGCCGGGGCTAGCCAGGTTCTCGTATCATCAGCCATGCGGCGGATAAAGTTCACTGAAACCCCCAACGGAAATGAGGCTGACCTGAACACCCTTCTTGGTGAGTTATTGCCATCAGATATTGTTTTGGTTGAGGGATATAAAACTCAGCCTATCCCTAAGATTGAGATTTTTCGTGATCAGATGGACCACCCGGCGCTCTATCCAGCCATGCCGGAAATAATTGCTGTGGCGAGTAATATTGCGATTGCCGATTGTCCGGTTCCTGTTCTTGATTTGAACGATGCTAATGCTATTGCCGACTTCATCATAGCCCGGCTACCATCATGACAGATCATCCTGAGGCATTAGCACCTGAACTTGGTCTTGATGCGGCGCAATCGCGGCTTGATAATCTCATCACGCCAATCCAACAAATGGAGGACTGGCCGCTTCATCTTTGCCATGGGGCGATCCTTGGCCAGGATATGGTATCACCGATCAATGTGCCGCCATCAGATACCGCCGCCGTTGATGGTTATGCGTTTCGCCATGCTGATCTGATAGCCAATCTTGAACATGCTCCAGATCACGCCCCAGATCATGCATTACCAATTTCGGGCAAGGCCCATGCGGGTCATCCCCTAGCCCATGCCTTCATCGCTAAGACCGCTATATATATTACTACCGGAACCCCTATGCCAGTCGCCGCCGACCCTGCCCATAGCCCTGATACGATAGCCATGCAGGAACATTGCAAGCTTACCGAAAAGAACGGCAAAACATGGGTAATACTGCCTAATGCGATAAAGCCTAACATGAACTTTCGGCCAGCAGGAGAGAATATTAGATCAGGCGAGACCGCGCTAACCAAAGGCACCTACCTTGGCTCGGCAGAGATCGGGTTAGCCGCCGCTATTGGCCAGCATACGCTTTCTTGCATGCGAAGATTACGCATTGGCATTCTGTCTAATGGCGAAGAATTGCATGATATCACCACCGCCTCAAGCAGTTCCGCCTCAAGCAATCCAAATGAAGCCAGAGAACATCAGCACGCCGAAGGTCATATTTATGACACGAACCGCCCAATGCTCAACAGCCTTGTTCAGAATGATGGGCATATCGTCCATGATGGCGGCATTATCGCTGACGACCCTGATCAGTTAACCGCCGCCATGATTAAGCTAACAGAAGCCTGTGATGCTGTTATTGTCACCGGCGGCAGCTCTGGCGGGAGCGAAGATTTTGCTCGTGCCGCTATCACAGCCGCTGGCGGCCGCATTGATTTTGCCGGTATTAATATCAAGCCCGGTCGGCCATTTGCCGCTGGCATGATTGACCAGACGCCGATCTTTTGCATCCCCGGCAATCCAGTCGCGGTATTTGTGACCTATCGGCTTCTCGTTGCGCCTGCTTTGCGGCGTCTCGGTGGCGGCAAGCCAAACCCGCCTCTGCGCTTTCCTGTAACATGCGGCTTTGATGCAAAACATAAATCAGGGCGGACAGATTTTATCCGTGTGACGCTGACCAGACAGACGCCAGCAAAAACAGATCACGAATTACCAGTCGCCATGCCGCATGGCCGCTTTGGTGCTGGCGTGCTGACATCTGTAACGGGTGCTGACGGACTACTTGAAATTTCGGACAATCATGGCGATGTTAAAAAAGGTGATATCTGTCCGTTTATTCCTTTTTGAGAGGCTATATGAAAATTCGCTACTTCGCATGGCTAAGAGAACATATCGGCACTTCAAGCGAAGACATTGCCGTTGATCAGACCTNCCGCACCGTGTCTGATCTGGTGGTGTTTCTGTCCGCGCGGTCTAGTGGTCATCAAAGCGCTTTATCAGATATGACTTTGGTGCGGGTGGCGGTAAATCATGTTTATGTTGATATAGATCACCCGATTACAGCAGGTGACGAAATTGCCTTTTTCCCGCCAGTGACAGGAGGCTAGCTTGACGATCCGTATCCAGGAAGACGATTTTGATCTGGCCAGCATCTATGCCGAATTGCGTGAGCCGCTAGCTCCACCATCAGAAGCAACACCATCAGAAGCAACACCATCAGAAGCAACACCATCAGAAGGATCGTTATCAGCAGGGGCAATCTCGCTCTTTATTGGCCTTGTCCGCGACATCAATAATGATCAGCAAATTGATGCCATGACGCTTGAACATTATCCCGGCATGACAGAGGCGAAATTAACCGCTATTCGTGATCAGGCGATGANGCGCTGGCAACTCGGCAAAGCGATTATTATCCACCGCGTCGGCAAGCTTTATCCTAATGATCAGATTGTCTTGGTGGGGGCGACGTCACCTCATCGCCACGCCGCCTGTGATGCCACCGCCTTTATGATGGATCACCTCAAAACCGAAGCCCCGTTCTGGAAGTCTGAGCAAACCGCCGATGGCAATACCAAATGGGTTGCCTCTCGCGACAGTGATATAACGGCGCGTTCGCGCTGGCAGAANGCCTAATTAGCGCATAAAGTATTGGCTCACATATTATTGGCGAACAAGCTCGGCGAAATGCTCGACGATATTACGGCAATGTGAGCCTGGGTTCATATGGTGATCACCGATCTGTGAGACTGGCGTCACTTCTGCTGCGGTTCCGGTTAGGAAACATTCTTTCGCTTGGGCAAGATCATCAGGCATGATATGGCGTTCAACCACCTCATATCCCATGTCCTTTACCATTCCGATGACTGCTTTGCGGGTGATGCCATTAAGAAAACAATCGGCGATAGGGGTATGTATTTTTCCGTCTTCCATCAAGAAGAAGATATTTGCCCCTGTTGCCTCAGCAACATAACCGCGATAATCCAGCATCAGCGCATCCTGAAACCCTTTGCGCTCTGCTGCATGTTTCGACAAGGTGCAAATCATATAAAGCCCGGCTGCTTTTGAATGAACAGGCGCGCTTTGTGGGCTTGGACGGCTCCAGTCTGAAATATCAAGTGTGATGCCTTTCATTTTCGCATCCAGATCAAACATGCTCGGCCATTCCCAACAGGCAATCGCCACGTTAATGGTTGTATTCTGTGCCGATACCGCCATCATTTCGCTGCCGCGCCATGCAAATGGCCGAATATAGGCATCTTTCAAACCGCTTTTGGCAAGCATGACTTCTTTTGCCTCGATAAGCTCATCATCACTATACGGCAATTCAAAATCGAGCAAATGCGCAGACATACGAAGCCGTTCTGTGTGCTTGCGGCTCTCAAAAATCTTGCCGCCATAGGCGCGCTCACCCTCAAATACCAGGCTTGCATAATGTAATCCATGGGACAAGACATGGGATTTAGCATCACGCCAGTTAACCATCTCTCCATTAAACCAGATATANCCGTCACGATCGTCAAAAGGTACGATATTCATTTTGTTCCACCTTTATAGCTTGTTCATGCTTGATCTTCGCCGCGATTGGCGATAACCATACTGCATAGTAACGACATCCTGAAAATTATGTCAACATGGCTGACTTAAAAAGTTCTCATCACCCCCTTTTTCTTCGTGAAGAAGAATTGCGTTATAGCATCGAGCTGATGTTCTTTGCCTATCGTGACTTTACAGCAGAAGCCGATACCATGCTAGAAAGTTGTGAGCTGGGACGCGCTCATCACCGTGTCATTTATTTTGTTGGGCGGACTCCCGGCATCAATGTTAGTGAGCTTCTGGCCATTCTAAATATTACGAAACAGTCGCTCTCGCGTGTTTTATCGCGACTGATTGAGGATAACTATATCCGCCAGGATCAGGGGAAGACTGATAAACGCCAACGCCTGCTTTATCTGACTGAAACCGGCAGAGCGCTCGAACATGATGTCACCATGATACAAAGGCGGCGATTTGCCAATGCCTTTAAGTCTGTCAGCATTGAGGATGTGAAGGGGTTTATGGCCGTAATGGAAGCTCTGCTTGATGATAAAACCCTGGCATTGCTTCGCCGTGAACCTATGACTAGGATAAAATCCTGACATAATTTGCACTTAAGATTGCCCTACGTCATAATAATAATGATGACCATATTCAGTCTCTGGATGCAATGTTTGGGGAACATATTTCAGGTTTGATGGAGATAAGATCAATGAGTGATACGTGCCAGATTATAAACATCACATTCTAGTCATTGAGGATGATGAACGGCTGTTGCATTTGCTTCTGCAATTCCTCAGCAGCAAGGGGTTTAGGGCGACTGGTTCTGGTTCAATCGAGGAGGCACGCGAGCGAATCGAAGGCACATTTTTTGACGCTTATGTCGTTGATGTTATGTTGCCGCAAGAAAGTGGCTTAGATTTTGTCCGCTCGCTGAAAGCCACTGGCTTAATTACCCCATGCATTGTTCTGACCGCAATGGGGGAGCCGGGTGAACGGCTATTAGGGCTTGAAACAGGCGCTGATGATTATATGACGAAACCGTTTGAGCCCGAAGAATTGGTCTTGCGGCTTCGCAATTTATTACGCCGAGCAGATGGCGCAACATCGGAACCAGACCCAGTTTCAGCGACCCCAAGCGCATCTGTTATTCGCTTTGGCCCACATGAGTTTGATACAAATACAGCTCAGCTTCGCACTGGCAATCAGCGTAATGCGCTGACATCGGCAGAGCGCGATTTGCTATCTTGTTTTACCTTGCGGCCGAATGAAATCTTATCACGCGAGCAACTCGCAGATATGCTGGTGAGCCATATGGAAGGTCGTAGTCTTGACGTTGCGGTGGCTAGACTGCGCCGAAAACTAGAACCAAACCCCAGAAAACCTATCTATTTATTGACGGCAAGAGGACAAGGGTGGATGCTTCAGGTTGATATTATCGGGTCACAGGAAAATTGATGCTGGCTTATCTAAAACCAAAAACGCTATTTGGCCGTATGCTGGCGATAATCTTGATCCCATTGATTCTGGTGCAGGTCATCACCGTTGTTGTTTTCTATGGGCGGCATTGGGATAATATAACGCGCTATATGGCGGCTAATCTGGCGGCAGATATTGCGGTTGTTGTTGATCAGGTGTCTGCGTCGCCATCGCCTGCTATGTTGCGTCAGGCCGAAGATTTTGCCAGCAGCTATTTTATTTTCGGAACGAACTGGCAGGCTGGAGGCATTATTCAGCCTAATTCGGCACAGGTCACATCTACCTATGCAGGGCGGCAACTTAATATTGCCTTGGGTGATAAGCTGGATTGGCCGTTTCGCATGGATTTGGATAGTGATCCTGACTTGATCACAATCTCTGTTCAATATCCCGAAGGTGTGCTGCAAATTGAGGCTGGACGAAAACGTATTTTCAGCTCAACGTCATGGCTGTTTATTCTCTGGACAATCAGCACCACCATCGTCATGGCCTTGGTTGCTATTATGTTCCTGCGTGGACAAATCCGTCCTATCCGCCGATTAGCTAAAGCTGCCCGGCAAATTGGATTAGGCCGGCCAGCGATCAATTATCGGCTCGAAGGTGCCACTGAAGTCAGGCTGGCTGGTCAGGCGTTTCAAGCCATGTATAACCGTATCCAGCGGCAAATTTCAGAACGCACAGAAATGCTGGCTGGCGTGTCACATGATCTGCGGACGCCTCTCACGCGGATGAAACTGGCGCTTGCCATGATAGCAGATGAGAAAGCAAGGGCGGAGCTGGAAAAAGATATCGCTGAGATGGAAAATATGATCAATGGATATCTGAATTATGCAAGCGGAACCATTTCCGAAGATGTCGAGATGACAAATATCGTTGACCATATTCAGAATGCCATTGCCCGTGATATTGGCAATAATCCTGCTATCCATTTTTCAGAACCCGATCAACCGCTTCCCGATATTCCATTGCGGCAAATGGCGTTTCGCCGCGCCATTAGTAATCTGCTTAACAATGCGATCACGCATGCCGGGCAATGTTATGTATCAATTACACATCAAGACGGTCTTATCACTATATTAGTTGATGATGACGGTGATGGTATTCCAAAGGAAATGCGCCGCGCCGCGGTGAAACCATTTAGCCGTAATTTAGCTGGTGACAGTAGCACTGGTGTTGGCTTAGGGCTTTCTATCGCGAAAGAGTTTGCAACAACCCATGGCGGTGAGCTTTTGCTCGGAGATGCCCCGGGAGGCGGTCTGCGGGTTCGGCTGCAACTTCCGGTTTAGTGCATTCTGCCGCCATTAGGCACAGCCAGGCTTGGCTCTAGCAACACGACTTCGCCATCGGCATCGGGCAACCCAAGCGTCAATACCTCAGACATGAAGGGGCCAATTTGCCGAGGCGGAAAATTAACAACGGCAATCACTTGCTTTCCGATCAGATCATCTTTGCCATAATGCGCGGTGATCTGAGCTGAGGATTTTTTAACCCCAATGTCATCACCAAAATTGATAGTCAGCTTCCAGGCAGGCTTTCTGGCCTCGGGGAAGTCATCAACGGCTTCGATTGTGCCGACCCGGATATCAACTTTCATAAAATCATCAAAATCAATCGTCATTGGCCTTTGCCTTTTCATCATTCTCAGGCAGTTTGCGAATAAGCCCTAAGGTTACGCCAAGATTTTCACCTTGCTGTAACCGCTTATCCAATAGCCGGACTGTTTCTGCCATATCTGGCGTTTCATCCTTGAGCCAGTCTTTCAGGATAGACAGACATATTCCGGCCAGCCCTTTAGCTCTGATGCGGCCAGCAATACCCTGCCCACCGCCGCCAGTTACCTCAAGCAATTGCGCCATCGCATGCGTCAAGCGATTGACCATAACAAGACCAATCTTAGGGTTTTTAAGTGACGCGGTATTCATCGCACGAATGACAGGTTTATATGGCCGATAGGCTTCAAATCGCTGGATCAAGCCCTCAAAAATCTTTTCCCTGACCGTCGATACATCATCATTTGCAACATCTTCAGCTAAGCTGGACGCCAGATCAGCATCAATATTGGCCAGCCCTGTTTCGACCATATCCAATGTATTATGATAAAGGCAATGGGCCAGATCAGCTTCAACATCTGCGGCGGCAATAATGCCTTCAACCGTCAAGTCAGAAAACACCATTTCAGAGAGCAATGACAGCGCCGCCGAGCCAATAGCACGGCGCACATGGTCAACGGGATGCTGAGACTCTTGTTTCTTTTTTACCATGCCTTTATCACCTAATTTAACGTCACCCTTTATGATTTAGGGTGCGCGCACCTATTTTCCAAGTTCTTCATTTTCCAAGTTCTTCTGAACGCTTCCGTGCGGCTTCCATGGCCTTGCCCATCAAAGTTATTAATGCATCATCATGCATCAGATGGTCAAGCGCGGCTAATGTTGTGCCCCCCGGACTACTGACATTTTGGCGGAGTTTTGACGGCGGCTCATCACTTTGCACCATCAGCTCTGCGGCACCTCTGATTGTCGTGATCGTCATCAGACGGGCGGCCGCCGCATCTATGCCCATAGCAACAGCTTTGGCTTCCATCGCTTCTTGCAGGTAAAAGATATAAGCAGGGCCACTGCCAGAAACGGCGGTAACCGCGTCCATCAGATGTTCTTCAAGCTCAATCACCTCGCCAACCGATGATAACATAGCCAAGCCGAGCGCGCGATTTTCTGCGGTTAATTCGGCATGTCCTGATAAAGCCGTAATTCCCATCCCCAGCGCCGCAGGTGTATTTGGCATGACGCGAATAATCTGTTGGTTTTGCCCAATATGGGTGCCAATCTGTTCTGCCATCCATTTGATTGATATGCCAGCGGCAATAGAGAGCCAGATCGTATCCGCACTCGCAAGCGCTACCATATCAGCGATAGCATCTGCCATATCTTGTGGCTTACAGGCAAGCACAATAACATGCACATGCTGTTTAGGCGCATTTGCCAGACTGTCAAAATAGCTAGCGGCGGGATGCTCAGGCAATTGCCCCAACTGATCCAGATGCGGGTCAATGACAGTCACTTGACTGATGCCGATAGATGATACGTTATTCAGCCAACCATGGAGCAAAGCCTGCCCCATCTTGCCGCAACCACAAAGCATAATATGTGTCATTATTCCAAACCGTAACTGTTTAACCTGTTATATCAGGCGTGGCCGACAGTTTCCATCAAAACGGTTTCTGTTGCGCTATCGGCTGAGGCGCTGCCAATGGCAAGCTGGAAAAGGGCAGGATAATATTTTTCACATTCGGCGACGGTCGCTTCGATCATATCAATAATCTGCTCTTGCGTTGCCCCGCCAGTGCCGCGCATTGGCGTTGTGTGCCGAAACAGCAGACAGCCATCGTCTTGCGTCAAAATAAAATGGCCCAGCCATGTTCGCTCATTAAGACGTGAGATAAGTTCCATCATTTCTGGCTTTTGCTGATCAATGACAAAAATATCAAGCACTGCTGAGATATGAATGGATGAGTGATCTTCATGCCATTTGACGCTGATATAATAGTCTGACCAATAGCCTGAGATTTCAATGGCAATCTCATCACTGGAATGATGATGCATTTGCCAGTCATTAGCTTCGACCAGCCCCTGCATAATGGCGATAGGATGATCAAGAACAGCATTTGAATGTGAAGAACGAATAAGCATGATACGCTTTGGCCTTGTATAGTTCGCCGATGGAATTAACCATAGATAACTTTCGGGGAAAAAACAAGATGTAGTAGCAGAAATTATAAAAACTACACTTTATTGTGGTTTAGCAGAAGCATCTGTCATGCTATACCCTTAGAAGATGAAAGGAAGCATCCATAAATGACGCCGCCACTAAATTCAGCACCACTAGATACGGCACCACTAGATTCGGCAACATGGTCACTGACTGACGCCCCTGTCATGGCAGCTATCCCCTTTCCTTTCGCGGATGAGGTGTTGTTTCAAATAGGGCCTGTTGCTCTTAGGTGGTATGCGCTGTCTTATATTATGGGGATACTCATCGGCTGGCTCATATTGCAGCGGGTCACGCGCGATGCCAATGATCCGGTTGGTAATGCGCCGCTCGAGACGTTACTTAATGCCAGTATTATAGGGATTATTCTTGGCGGCAGGCTGGCATATGTCGTTTTTTATAATCCTTCATATTATCTCAGCCAACCTTTGGAAGCCTTGGCGGTATGGAAAGGCGGCATGTCTTTTCATGGTGGTCTGATCGGCATTATATGTGCCATTTATCTGGTCTGCCGCCGCCACAATAAACGCTTTTTTCAATTGAGTGATCTTGTGGCTATTGTTGCCCCAATTGGATTATTCCTTGGCCGGATTGCCAATTTCATCAATTGTGAGCTTTATGGTCGCATCACCGATATGCCTTGGGGGGTGATATTTAATCAGGGCACTTGTCTTAAAAGTAATGGCATCAGCCTGGCTGGTGATTTGCCGCGTCACCCAAGCCAGATTTATGAAGCGCTGTTAGAAGGGTTGGTATTATTTATCATCATGCTGGTGCTGTTGCGGCTAGGTCTCCGCCAGCGAATCGGATGCTTGTCTGGTGTCTTTTTAACCGGCTATGGGTTATCCCGCGCCTTTGTTGAGTTCTTCCGTCAACCAGATAGTCAGATCGGCTTTCTCATCAGTAGCACAACAATGGGGCAATGGCTAAGTCTGCCAATGATAATCGCAGGGCTGGTTTTGCTATTTCGGTCATCATCATCTGATCATCAAAATAAGGGATGATAAAGGCAGTGACTTCGCTCCGTCAGATTATTAATGACCATATTAAGGCTGACGGATTTATCAGCCTTCATGATTATATGGACTTGGCGCTTTATCATCCCCGCTTTGGATATTATCGCAAAGAGACCGTGATTGGTGAAGCTGGCGGCTTTATTACGGCTCCTGAGATTTCCCAAATGTTTGGTGAGCTAACGGGCTTATGGCTGGCGCATCAATGCCAGACACAACAACTTGATACAAAAGCGGCGCTCGTTGAGCTGGGCCCCGGACGCGGAACATTAATGGCTGATCTGATCAGGGCGTGGCGTCAAACCGCATTAGCCCTGCCGCCCATCCATTTAGTCGAAACCAGCCCTTCGCTACAGGCCGCCCAAGCCAAGACTCTAAGCCATATGACAGAAGCGCCAACGCACTGGCATCAATCAGTTGATCAGCTACCACATCAGCCGCTGCTTATTATCGCGAATGAGTTTTTTGATGCTCTGCCTGTCCGCCAATTCCGCCATATCGAAAATGAATGGCAGGAACGCGGCATCATAAACGGCAATACAGGCTGGCAGATGGCATGGCGGCCTGTCTCATCTAATCACATTCCAGATGGTGTTCTTGAACAGGCAACTCATGAGCCAGCCGCTAGCACTGATGCTGATACATCTATCATCACATATGCTCCACATCTGCCTGCTATCATGGCTAGCCTAAGCGCCCGCCTTAAGATGTATGGCGGCGCCATGCTGGTGATTGATTATGGTAAAGCTGATGCCTATGGCGACACGGTGCAAGCTGTTCATGATCATCAGCCTGTTGATCTGTTATTTGAGCCGGGTGAGGCAGACCTGACGGCATGGGTCGATTTCTCCCATCTTGCCAAAATTGCCGAGGCCAAAGGGCTCACGGCAACACCGCTTCAACCGCAAGGCCAGTTTCTTAAATCGATTGGCATCAAAGAACGCGCCGAACAGCTGTCTCATGGTGCTAGCCCAGAATTAAAGCGGCAGCTACTGGCGGAACTCGATAGACTTGTCAATCCAGCGCAGATGGGGCAGGCTTTCAAAGTGATGGCAATATTATCACCCCAAACGAAATGCCCCAAATGAAATGCAAAACATGATGACATCCCTGCCGCCATACCTGATCCATGATGCGTTTCAACCGCAGCATATCAGCTATGGGTTTTTCACCCGTCAGGGCGGTGTCAGCCAAGGGCTTTATGATAGCTTAAATGGCGGCTTTGGCTCATCTGATGATTGGGCGAAAATTGGGCAAAACCGGCGCCTTGCCGCCTCTGCTCTTGGCTTTGCTCCTGACCAGATTTGCGGGCTTTATCAAGTCCATTCGGCACGCGCTCATCATGTGACCAGACCAGATAGTACGCCAGTTGAGGCGGATGCTTTGGTAACGAAAGAAGCTGGCCTTGCGATATTGATTCTAACCGCTGATTGTGTGCCTGTGGTTTTCGCTGATACGAGCAATGGGGTTATAGGTGCCGCCCATGCGGGATGGCGCGGGGCAACCTCAGGCATCTTGGCGGAGACCGTGGCGGCTATGTGTAGCCTTGGGGCTGAACGTGATCAAATCACCGCCATTATAGGGCCAGCCATTCAACAACAGTCTTATCAGGTAAGCGCCGATCTTCGTGATGCCGCCCTTGCCTATGATGATGGGGCGGCGGCATGTTTCTCAGCAGATGATGAGCCGGGTAAATTTCGGTTTGATCTAACCGGTTTTGTCGGCCGCTCGCTTGCTCAGGAAGATATCGCATATCATACTATCCAAAGAGATACATATAGCGAGCCAGATCATTTCTTTAGCCATCGCAGAGCCACCCATAAAGGTGAGCCAGATACTGGACGCCTGATGACAATAATCGGGATAAACCAGTATTGACATACACTAGCGCAAAAATGGACATTGCTTTATTATTATTTCATTGTATAGGACGCTAAGCTAAAATGCCGCATCTCATTATTTTTTTCATGCTATGTTTTTTAGGATTACTGGCGTCATGCATGATCACATAGAGAAAAAACCGACTTTCTTATGGTGTTTTAACTTGATTGCCAGCCTTACAATTGGTATCACAATTTTGTAATAGATTTGGTTTTTATCAATGAAAATTCTGGCCTGCAATTCAAATAGACCACTTGCTGAAGCCATAGCAACTTATCTCAATGTCCCTATGACCAAAGCCGATATCCGGCGTTTTGCCGATATGGAAGTCTTTGCAGAAATTCAGGAAAATGTCCGTGGTGAGGATGTTTTTGTAATCCAGTCCACCTCATATCCAGCCAATGATAATTTGATGGAATTGCTAGTGACGCTAGATGCGCTGCAACGCGGTTCGGCCAGACGTATTACGGCTGTCATCCCCTATTATGGCTATGCCAGACAAGATCGCAAATCGGGGCCTCGGACGCCAATATCCGCTAAATTGGTTGCTAACCTTATTACCTCAGCAGGGGCTGACCGTGTTCTGACCGTTGATCTCCACGCTGATCAGATTCAAGGCTTCTTCGATATTCCAACCGACAATCTGTTTGCGGCGCCAGTTCTGATATCTGATATTAAAGATCGCTTTTCCAGTGGTGATCTGATGATTGTGTCGCCTGATGTTGGTGGGGTGGTTCGCGCCCGTGCCTTGGCACGGCGGCTAGATGCGGCGCTGGCAATTATTGATAAACGGCGCGAGAAGGCTGGCGTCTCTGAAGTGATGAATATCATTGGTGATGTATCGGGACGGCATTGCATCATGGTTGATGACATTGTTGATTCGGGCGGCACGCTCTGTAACGCCGCCAGCGCTCTGATGGAAAGCGGTGCGCTATCTGTTGAGGCATATGTTACGCATGGCGTATTGTCTGGAGGGGCGGTATCGCGCATTGCGTCATCACCGCTGAAAGCCTTGGTGACAACAGACACTATCCTTGCCACAGAAGCGATGCGTGTTGCTCATAATGTGCGTCAGCTTTCTATTGCGCCGCTCTTGGGTGAGGCTATTCTTCGCATTAATGAAGAACGTTCTGTTTCGTCACTTTTTAACTAAACCCACATAACCGCATATTCCGCTTGCTGATCAGCGATTTTCAGGCTAAACATGCGCATCTAATCCAGCCATACACCCCTGGAGGTATGGCAGTTTTGACAGATTATGGAGTTTTAACATGTCAGACAATATTAATTTGAGCGCGACTAAGCGTGACCGGGCTGGTAAGGGGTCCGCCCGGGCGGCTCGTCGATCTGGTCTCATTCCTGCCGTCATTTATGGTGGCAAAGAAGCCCCTGAAACCATCAATATTGATGCCAACACTTTTAATAAAATGATCAGCCAACCGGGTATCATGAGTAGCTTGATCAATATAGATGTTGAGGGCAAATCCTCAAATGTGCTGACACGAGATATTCAGTTTCATCCGGTCAATGATCGGCCACTGCATATTGATTTTCTTCGCATTACAGCATCATCAACCGTTACTGTCATGATCCCCGTTGTGTTTTTGAACGAAGATACCTCGCCCGGTTTGAAAAGCGGTGGTGTATTGAACGTTGTTCGGTATGAGATTGAAATGAACTGTGCAGCTACTCATATTCCTGAAAACTTAACGGTGGATTTGGCTGGAACTGAGATTGGCGATTCGATCCATATCAGTGC
>NZIT01000117.1 GCA_002691725.1 SAR116 cluster bacterium
GTGCCATGTTCCATCATTAGCTAGCCTCTATCAAGACTATACGGCGCTTTCATCCCGAATAACAAGGTTCTCAACCACTTTGGCTGAACAGAGAACCCCCGGCATTCCTGCCCCTGGATGCGCGCCTGCCGCCGAAAAATACAGATTACCAACGCGGCGATCCCGATTATGATAGCGAAACCATGCCGATTGCGTAAATACCGGTGCTATTGAAAAGCCAGCGCCATGCATAGATCGGTAATCTGTCTTAAAATCATCAGGGGTCATCCAGAAATCTGAGGTGATAGACGCTTTCAGACCGGGCATAATAGTTCGGTCGAGAGCAGCAACGATCCGATCACGCAAGGCTTGTCCTTCTTCGTTCCAATCCTGTCCCCCCATAGTATTAGGCACTGGGCATAAGACATAAAAACTATCCATGCCTGCGGGGGCAAAACTGGCATCGGTTGCTGTTGGTCGATGCAGATAAAGTGAAAAATCTTCAGCTAGAATCTTTTTATTGAAGATATCATGCAACAAGGATTGATAGCGCTCTCCCATCCAGATAGTATGATGCGCAACATTAGGATAGGTGCGTTTTGTGCCAAAATATAACACAAACAGCCCCATCGAATAGCGGGTCATGGAATCAGGGATAATTTTGCCTTTGGCGCCAGCTGCTTTATCAATCATCTGTCGATATACGGTTGGCGGATCAGCGTTGCAAATCACCCGATCAGCTTCAATGACCTCACCATCCGTAGTAGTCACGCTTTCGGCTAATCGCTTATCAATATTGATCCGCTCAATATCGGTATTGAGCCGAATATTGATGCCGTGGCGTTGCATAAGGCCGTGCAAGGCATTAACGACAGCACCAGTTCCACCCATCGCAAAATGCACCCCCCATTCACGTTCCAGAAAATGGATCAGCGCATAGATAGAGGTTGTGTTAAAAGGATTGCCGCCAACCAGCAATGGATGAATAGAAAACGCCTGCCGCATCAAATCATGCTTCATATAGCGATTAACCAATTGCGATACGGTCAGATGGCTTTTCAGCCGCACGAGTGACGGGATTTGCGCTAGCATATTTGTGAGCCGGTCAAATGGCTGATCAGCCAGACGCCGAAAGCCGACATCAAAAATCTGCTCAGACGCGACCAGAAGTTTGCGATAGCCTTCGCCATCATCATCAGAAAACCGCTTAATCTCAGTGATCGTATCCTCGACAGTGGCGCGATAGTCAAATTGCTCACCTTTGCTATCAAAATAAAACCGATACCAGGGATCAAGCGGCACAAAGGTGATATGATCTGAACGCTTCTCACCAAATAGCTCAAAGAGTTCATCAAACAAAAACGGCGCGGTGATCACTGTCGGCCCAGCATCATGGCGAAATCCATCACGCTCAAAGACCCGCGCCCGACCACCAATCTGATCAAGCCGTTCGATTAGCGTCACATCGTCACCACGCGCACGCATCCTGAGGGCGGCGGCGATACCACCTAACCCGCTGCCGATAACGATTGTTCTCTTTGCCATTGGCATGGAAATATTTATGCCTATCTCAACATTAATGTGTTAGCGCTTTAATTCTGACAGAATAGATAAGCTTTTGGATAGGAGCAATAACCTGACGCATAAACTCTGGCATATTATGATAATGTTTATCAGCATCAGCCAGCATATCTTCCATCATCTGCACGGTTTTGCTAATCGCATCTGATGCCATAATCGCATCCAGCCAATGAGTCAGATCACTCGATTTGCCGTCATTTAGCCAAGTATTAAAACGGGCTTTTTCACGGAGAGATAAGTTTTCTCTAAACAGCACAATAACCGCATTGGGCGACCGTCTAAGGAGATCAGCGGCACTGGTTTCGGCCCCATCGGCACCCGCAAAGTTGAGCAAGTCATTAGCCACTTGATAGACCGAACCAATAGCCTGAAAATATTTCCGAGAAGATGGAATAATCTCTTTTTTATCGCCCATAATGGCAATGCCTTCAATCGGCGCAATGAACAGCGGCGCCGTCTTACCCAAAATAATATCTTGATATTCCTGACGGCTAGGATAAGCGTTCTTCTCAAACTCTTTTGCCTGACCGCTAGTAGTCGTCATCATATGCTCGCATAGAATATGCACTAATTGTGGACGGCCAGACTTATCTGCGGCCTTTGCCGCTAATTCGAATGACAGCCCGATCAGCCAGTCACCTAATGCCAGCGCCACATCGCGGCCAAATTTGAACCAGACGCTAGGCCGGTTACGGCGCATCTGATCGCCATCAGAAATATCGTCATGGACGAGAGAGGCATTATGCATGACCTCAATAGCGGCAGCCCAATACAGCGCCGCATCAGCATGACAGGATATATGTTGGTGGGCGGACATAGCCAATTTAGCGCGTAGCATTTTTCCACTATCGTGAAAATGATGCTGAGCTGCTTGCCCCAGAATATCGTTAGATTTTGGTAGATGCGATTTAATCAGTTTGAAGACGGTAACTTCGATACGGGATAGATCGCCAGCAGAATGAGGCTTTAGGTCATGAGTGCTTGTCTGTTTGCTAATTACATCATCCATGACTCACCACTCCTATTCAATTACTTGCACATTACTTGGGTATTACTTGATTATTACTTGGGTATTTAAGGGACGGGTCGGACAGCCCTATATAAGGGGGGGGAAGGGCTGTCCGGCCCAGCGATGCTTATAACTTAGGCTTTGTCAGACTCAGTTGTTGCAACGCTCCAGATGATTACACCAAACGCAATCTTGTTGAGCACGTCAGCAAGGTTGTAAATAATGTTTAGTGAATCGAAATCTGGTGTATCGCTGACCATGTAGCCGAAGAAATATCCTAATGGATAAATCGCCCAGCCGATGGTAACAATCCACCGCATTGTTGAGAAAGCAGATTGCACAGACTCGGGTGCTTTTTCAGCACTCAGCTGTCCTGCTTCACCAGCAAAGATTTCATAAAGAATATAGGCCCACCCGAGCATACCAATAACGAAACCGATCGTAATGGTGGCATCACCAAAGATACGAGCGTTTTCATCAGTAAAGCTAGATTCACCGATATATCCACCGATTAGCATGACTAGTGTACCAATCATCAAACGCCAGAAGATGCCAGAAGACACTTTCGTAATCGCGCTGAGGATGAGGTAGAACTCAATCATCAGAAGTGGCACAGTAATCAACCAGTCAATATAACGATATACTGTTGGTGTTGTTCCAGTCAGAACCCACACATCACGCATATAGAAATAGTGAACAGCAGCAACCATGGTAACCATACCAGATACGACTAGTGAAGTTTTCCACTTGGCAGATACACGGCTAATTTCAAGCCAGAAGAAAGCAGTAGCTGCAATCAATGCCATTGAAATTAACCAAAAAGAAATACCAACGTAATCATCAGATTTTAGATTTACGTCAGCAAAAGCCGGCATAGCAGAAATCAGTGAAACTGGTACTGCTGCTACCAATGCATTTTTCAACGTCTTAAACATATTATAACTCCTCAATATTGAGATTTATCACGACGTAATATGCGATGCTAAGCATCACATACTAAATAAATTTAAAACACACTAAGGCAATGTTTTTACTCTATATATATTAGAGAATATTAATTAAGTGCTTGATAATTAATATTAAAAAATATTAAAAAATTGCCTATTTTTTGCCATAATTGCGGATAATTGCCGGAAACATGAATATCTTTATGTAAAATATATGTTAATTTTGTTTAATTACATATAATGCTTATGTTTTAATACTTTAAGATTTAATCAAAGGTTCAACATTATGATGAATACAGTTTTTTTAGGCGGCTTTGGCTTATTGTTGTTAATTGGCGCTATGGTGCTTGCCTTTATTCAGATGGAAAAGACCAATTTAGCTAACGGCACCAAACGTCTCATCCATCTAGCCATGGCGCTTTTCATGATCACTATCACGGTAATCATCGTTAACTGGCATAAAACGGTATGGATGGCGCAATTTGACCTATGATACGGATATCATCATCATAGGTGCTGGCGTTGCCGGATTAAGCGCCAGCAAGATTTTATCAGAGCATAATATCCCTCACAAAGTATTTGAAGCCTCGCATCGAATTGGCGGCAGGGCTTATAGCGAAGCTTTTAAGGATGGCAGTTGGTTTGATTTAGGCTGCTCATACCTGCATGAAGGCGCGACTAACCCGATCACAAACATCGCGCATGGCTTGGATATTGCTTTGGGTGATGGTGATCAGTTTGCCTTTGATAAATGGCAATTTGGTGCTGGCATAGCATCACAAGACGCTGATTTCCGCCGCCGCTTTTTTGATTTCTTTGAGCAATGCCAAGCAGCGATGGAAGCGCAATCCATTGCCCCTAATAGCCCTGATAGGGATGATAGCCCGGATAGTGATGATAGTGATGACATGGCTGAATACATAGATTGGGACAGCCCCTTTGCCCCTGTATTTAATCATTGCATGGCAGGATTATGTGCCGCTGATATTGCTGGCTTATCGGTGAGGGACTATCTCAATGCTGGCAGTGGCCTTGATTATGCTGTTGCTGATGGTCTTGGCAATCTGATCTTGAGATGGGCGGCAGATGTAAATGTTGAAAAAAACTGCGCCGTCCAGGCGATTGACTGGGCCGCAAATCATGTTTCTGTCACAACAAATAAAGGCACTTGCACGGCCAAAAAGGTTCTCATCACGGTATCAACAAATATTTTGTTATCGGGCATGATCCGTTTTACCCCTGAGTTACCTGACCCCATGATGAGCGCTATAACCGCCTTGCCTTGTGGAGTGCTAAACAAGATTGGCATATCATTTGCGCCTGCCACATTCTCTGATGATATGGCTGGCTGGCATGTGGCCTGCCCCCATAATGATGCGGCTAATAATATGGCGGAGGATGACGGGTTTGTTGGCTCGGTTGACATTAATATATACCCAAGAGGAAAGCTAAGCTCCGGGGGCGGTAATACACATCAGCAGGCGGTGGTCTTTGCTGGTGGCAGTCATGGTGAATATCTCGAAAAACAAGGGACAGCCGCACTCATTGATTATGCCCATCAAACCATGACGCATCTCTTTGGTCATGACATTATGGGTAATAAGGATAGTATCATCACGACCGCATGGGCGAGTGATCCATGGGCGCTGGGGGCATATTCTTATGCAAGCTCAGGTGCTTCCACCATGCGCCAGACCTTAATGGAAGCGGTTGAGGACACCTTATTTTTCGCTGGTGAGGCGGCCAGCATTTCCCATTATGGCACCTGCCACGGCGCCTTTATATCAGGCAGAGATGCCGCCAGCCGCATGATGAGTGCCAAGCGTGGCTGAACCTGATCACCTGCTGAACCTGATCAGCTGCTTGTGTCAGCATTTACAGATATGCCGGTACGCCAAAGCCATTTCGCCCGGGGAATTCTGGCGCTAGCAATCGCGCATTTTCCATCTTTAGCCAGAGCCGAAGTTTTTTCCGCCACAAGTCTTTCTCATCATGATCATCAAACGCTGTGCGCGAATGTAGAACCATATAATTATTTGCAAATTGCATATCACCCGGCTCCATCATCATATCAATCCGCATATCTGGCGACATCATAATCTCATCAAAGACATCTAAAGCTTCTTTCACCAGCGGCGATAGAGGGACGCCCATCTGCTCATATCCCAGCTCAATATATTGTCTGAGATAGCGGCAACTTAGCTTACCATGGTGAAAGCTAAAGATAGGCGAGGTTTTATCTTCGCCGAGATGGGCATAGCAAAATTGCTGATAATAAATGTCCAGTAAATCTGGCCGGCGTTCTAAAATGGCATTATAGATGGCGGCGGCACTGACCAGACTGCTCATCCCACCTGATTTCGCTTTACGCACAGATAGCAAGCCAACAACATCCGACGGATCAGTATGATAAGGCAGATACAAACTGGTTTCATAAACACGTGTGTCTTTTCTGGTAATATCACCAACATTCATGACATTGCCAAGCAAGTCACCTTTGGGGTTTTGGCAAACCGGTTGCCCCATATAAAGCCCAATAGCATAGAACAGCGTATTGATATCATCATCGCTGTAACGGGCGATAGGCAACCCCCTCAGCAACTTAAAGCCAAGGCCATTTTCCAGCTCATCGGTGAGGCTATCCAGCAACTCAGCCAACGCCCCCGTAACGATATCAGGTTTGGCGATATCAGACTGCTTGATCTGTGGGAAAGCCAGACCGCGGGATTTGAGTGAGGCCAGCATCGCATCACATGCGGCAATCTCCGCTGTGGTTAAATGATGACACCAGATACTATCCTGGTTCTTGTCACGGCCGCTATTATCGGCAAAATTGGCCGCTTTCCAAACTGATTTACCGATGATTGGCTGTCTTTGAATATCTGTCATCTGGTTATTCCATCACGTCTCATATTTCCCTAAATGGCATTAATACTATAAGGCCGAAATGGCGTTCAATACAATTCGTTTAAGCCAGAAGAATATCGTTCCGCTTAATTTGAAACTGCGCCCAAATGGAACCCCTGCCTCAGCCATTTTGCTAACATCTGCGGTCATATTTGCGGTTGGTCAGACATTAATATATGCCTAAACCCAAACACGCTTATGATGATGGTGTTGGTGTGGCTTTTCTAAATCGCCTTGGTCTGATGGTTATGATCGCCACCCCCAATAAGATAACNANGCCGCCAAGCAGTTTTTCTGCCGTNGGCTCNTCGCCTAAAACAAGCATCCCGCCGATNAGGGAAAATACCGGAAGCAGGAGTAAAAATGGCGCTACCACGCCAACNTCATGACGNCGGATTAGTGAGTTCCATAAAAAATAGCCAAAACAGGTCATCACNAAACCCAGATAAATGACGGTTAGCCAAACNTTGCGATTAGCNTTGGCAATCGCCTCCATTTGNCCTGCTTCAAAAATNGCTGACATGACAAATAGCTGCGGNGTNGCAAAAACNGCCACCCATGCGGTGACTTGCAATCCGCCNATATCTTTAAGTGATCGCACCATGACCTGACCNCANGCCCAGACAAANCATCCACCTATGACCAGAAAGACTGACCATAAACTGCCGCTTAACGCATCTTGTTGCGTCATCAGCNCAACACCGATAAATGAGATCAGGATACCANCCCATTTTTGAGCCCCCGGACGTTCTTGCAAAAANAACGCCCCCAANAGCACCAGAAATGGCACCTCAAGTTGAACAATAAGCGATGCTAGCCCGGCTTCGAGACCAGCAAGTCCAGTAAATGTCAGGCTATACTGAATAGCCGCCGCAATGATAGCAATATAGAAAAGCTTTTTCAAATTGCCCCACGGAACAGGCACAAACCAGACCAACACCAATGCCGTCAGGGTGAAGCGGAATGCCATCAATAAAATTGGCGGAAAATGATGTATCGCCCCTTTCGCAAAGACAAATCCCATCCCCCAAACCAAGGGCACCATAACCGCCATAAGGATTTCAAGAGGAGTGAGTTTTGGCATAAGGACAGCACTTTACAAAAAAGAGGCGTCGCCGTTGCCTCATATAAAATATACTCACAAACTATATCTGCTATTATCTGCGCTGTCATGTCTATCATCGCACATCGGATATCAGACCAGCCCATCATCCAGGCGCATTCAGGCGCGCCATTTGGCAATAATATTAATGGCCCGTCGCTGATTGAGGCGCCGTCATGGCTGCCACACCGAAAGGCGCGTTATTATTTGTATTTTGCGCATCATTGGGGTGATCATATTCGGCTGGCGCTGGCGGATGATCTGTTGGGGCCGTGGCGGCTTTATCAAAATGGGGTTCTGCATCTATCAGACACGCCCCTCCCCTTGCACAAACCGCCGGTTGCTGAACCGCAATGGGCGCTTGACCGTGGGGTGTCTGGGCTTTATCCGCATATTGCCTCACCCGATGTCTATATTGACCATAGCCGCCAGCAACTAGGCATGGTGTTTCATGGCCTTGATCATGATGGTGAGCAACGCTCGCTTCAGGCATCGTCAGATGATGGGCTTATCTGGAGGATCGCGCATAAGCGGATCAATCAGACATATTTGCGGATGTTTGATTATAATGGCGATACATATGCGCTAGCTTTAGGTGGTCAGATGTTGCGGCAATCCGCGGCGGGTGAGATTGCGTTTGGCCCTTATGCCTTTCCATCCGGGCATCGCCATGCTGGGGTGTTGGTGCGCGGCGAGCGATTGCATGTCATCTGGACAAGGGTTGGGGATGCGCCGGAATCATTGCTCTATTCAGTCATTGATTTATCACGCGAATGGCACCAATGGACGGCGCAAAATACCGTCACTTTACTTGCCCCTGAGCTTGATTGGGAAGGTGTCAATACTCCCATTACCGCATCGGAGATTGGTATTGCCGCGCCAAATGAACATGCCTTGCGTGACCCTTATTTGTTTGAAACAGATGGGCGCGTCTATGTCATCTATGCAGGAGGCGGCGAGTCGGCACTTGGCATCGCCCATATTGAAGGCCTATAATTATGGTCAATAAGATGAATATGGTGGTTTATTTTCCACTTAAAATAGGATAATTCTTTTGACTATGCCAGATGCACCATCACCACTGCTTGATCCGTTCGGACGGCCTATTACCTATTTGCGCGTTTCGGTTACCGATCGCTGTGATTTTCGCTGTGTCTATTGCATGGCAGAGGACATGACATTTTTACCAAAATCAGAGATCATGTCGCTCGAAGAAACAGAGACATTATGCCGGCGCTTCATGGCAATCGGAACGCGCAAGATACGGCTGACTGGTGGTGAGCCATTGGTGCGGCGGAATATTATCTCGCTTATTCGCAATCTTGGGGCAGAAGTCAAAAACGGCAATCTGGATGAGCTGACAATTACCACGAATGGTAGCCAACTCTATAAAATGGCAGATATGCTCTATGATGCCGGGGTGCGGCGGCTTAATGTATCCGTCGATACCCTTGACCCCGACAAGTTCAGAGCCATCACGCGCTGGGGCGATCTCACCAAAGTCCTGGAAGGAATAAAAGCCGCGCAAGCCGCCGGACTTGCTGTCAAGCTGAATACAGTTGCGCTGAAAGGTGTCAACGAAGATGAACTCGAGGATATGCTTGCATGGTGCGGTGATCAAGGNATTGATATGACGATTATCGAAGTCATGCCCATGGGTGATATTGGCGGTGAAGATCGGCTTGATCAATATCTGCCGCTATCATTGGTGCGAACGCGGTTAAGTCGGCGCTTTACGCTGCAAGAGATTCCCTATCGCACAGGCGGGCCGGCGCGTTATGTTCAGATCGCAGAAACAGGACAAAAGCTGGGCTTTATCACGCCTCTGACCCATAATTTCTGTGANAGCTGTAACCGTGTTCGGTTGACCTGTACGGGTATGCTCTATATGTGTTTGGGGCAGGATGATAGTGCCAATCTGCGCGATGTACTACNTGGNGTTAGGGGCAAAGATGGGATAGGCGAAGATTGGATAGACGCTCTCGATGCCGCNATATTAGAGGCCATCAGCCGTAAGCCTAAAGGCCATGATTTNATCATTGACCGTGATCATAACAGCCCCGCNGTCGNCCGCCATATGAGCGTTACTGGCGGCTANTGCCTGATCATGGTTGTTTCAGCCATNCCCCACACTATATCTATCTATGTCCATAATAAATATGGGAAAAATAATACCGCGATCAATATACATACTTGACCAATTTTTATATCTAATAATAGTCTTTTGAATAGTGGAGATGGATATGAGTGCATCCTTAAAGCGAGTTATTTATGTGTCTGAACGCGCCGATACTTCAAACTCGGATTTGCAGGAAATTATTAATTCTTCACGAGTCAATAATCCGCAGAAAGACATAACAGGCTGCCTAGTCTCTGGGATTAATTCTTACCTCCAGCTTCTCGAAGGTCCTGATGCCGCAGTTGATGAACTCTATCTGAAAATCAGCAAAGATACGCGGCATACAAATATTGTAATACTCAATGAAGAGGTCATTGACAGCAGATTATTTACGTCTTGGTCAATGCGGCTTGACCCATTTAATAATCTGATGTGGTCAGATGAGGAAATTAATGCAGGAAACTTCCTGAATATCACGGCGACTAATGCGCTGAATATCTTCACCAGAATTCATGAACAGGGAAAATCTGTTTTTTAGACTCTTTTTAATAATTCCCGCAGTCTGTTTAGGCAGATCAATATCTCACCCAAGAGTCATGGCGTCGCTAGCTGATATCTTTGAGCATTTCTGTCTCAGGTGACACTTTATTTAGATACAACCCCAGTTCCATCATGGTAACTCTTGAAGACGCGATCCCACGGCATTTCTCTCATGCCATAATTAGAGATTATATAGCGATAATGCGGCTCATGCGCCAATTCATAGAGCGGCGGCCAATGTTACAACCAACAAACAGTCAAAAAAAACAGGCATGTCTGAGCGATGCCTGTTTACTTCGATAAGGGGATAATCAGCGTGATTAGATGACTTTGGTGGTCATCTCACAAACGCCTTCAATTTCACAATGGATCACATCACCTTTCTGCACCGGACCGACACCTGACGGCGTTCCCGACATGATCACATCACCAGCAGCGATATCATA
>NZIT01000118.1 GCA_002691725.1 SAR116 cluster bacterium
ATTCAGGATGGGCGGCGGCGGGTATTGGCTTTACGCTGGGTAATCCGCTTTTGATCATTACTGGCTCACTGGTAGGGGCGAGTGGGGCGATCTTGTCTTATATTATGTGTAAAGGCATGAACCGATCTTTCTTTAGCGTTATTCTTGGCGGCTTTGGCGGCGAGACGGCAACTGGAGCTGCTGCTGAACAAGGTGATAAAGTCGTTAAGCAGGGCAGTGCCGATGATGCCAGTTTCATCATGGGCAATGCTTCATCAGTCATTATTGTTCCGGGTTACGGCATGGCTGTGGCACAAGCTCAGCATGCGTTGCGTGAAATGTCTGATATGCTAAAGGCAGAAGGCGTTGATGTTCGCTATGCTATTCACCCTGTTGCTGGGCGGATGCCGGGACATATGAATGTTCTGCTGGCTGAAGCTAATGTCCCTTATGATGAGGTGTTGGAGCTGGATGAAATTAACCGCGATTTTGCGCAGACAGATGTCGCGTTTGTCATTGGCGCTAATGATGTGACTAATCCATTGGCTAAAACCGATCCAACATCAGCGATTTATGGCATGCCTATTCTTGATGTCGAACGCGCCAAGACGGTATTATTCGTTAAGCG
This sequence comes from SAR116 cluster bacterium, assembly GCA_002691725.1. Classification (GTDB taxonomy): domain Bacteria; phylum Pseudomonadota; class Alphaproteobacteria; order Puniceispirillales; family UBA1172; genus UBA12202. The sequence goes on from NZIT01000118.1 coordinate 608, forward strand.
TTCGATGGCGTCTGGATATGCTGGCGTTGATAATCCGCTATTTTTTAATGACAACACCATGATGCTGTTTGGTGATGCCAAAAAAGTATGTGAGGAGATTATTCAGGCAATATCAGGTGGTCACTAGACCATCTGTTTAGCCGAATAGAGCTAACTGAAAATACCAAACCACAAAATATAAAGCCACCTTATTAAGGTGGCTTTTATTATTGGAATACAGAAATAATTATTTGGACTAAAAGCCTTCGCGCTCAAGCCGTTTACGCATTAATTTACGAACCCGGCGAGTTGATTCTGCCGTTTCACGCGCCCGTCTTTCAGATGGCTTTTCGTAATTACGGCGGTTTTTCATTTCACGGAACATCCCTTCGCGTTGCATCTTCTTTTTTAGGACGCGCAGAGCTTGATCGACATTATTGTCTCTGACTGTTACGAACACTGTGGCATCATTCCTTTCAGCGAATAATTAACTCAAGATAATTGGCTCAAGATATTGGTGTCATTTTCTGGTGCATCATTATGATTTTATTCAATAGCTAATACACAAGAATGGTGCTTATAGCATATATCATTGTCCATGCAAACCCAAAAGGCATATATTATCCCTTAAATACAGTAATCATAAGGAAAATGATTGCACATCACCAGATCATGCCTATATAACAAAGCAAGGGTGATAATGATGGAAAACGTAGATATACATACAGTAATTCGTGCCATGCTTGTGCATGTCCCGTTTGACGGCTGGACTGACACAGCAATAGAAGCGACAGCCAAAGACCTTGATCTCTCGGCTGCCGATATGGCGCAACTATTCCCACGCGGCGCGATAAAGATTAGCCAGAATGCCGTAACGCTATTTGTTGTTGCCATCCATGCGACTAGCACAATCAACAGAACACCTAATATAGCATTGAGCAAATGCTGACCCGGAAAAGTGACAGGCTTGCCTGTAATCAGGCCTTGCAGCTTACCAAAAGCAATGATTGATCCGGTAAAGGTAATCGCGCCAATAGCCAGACCAAGCGACATTTCGATGAGACTGCCCATGGCGATATTGCCCGGCACACCAATGCCATAAGGCGTCGGATTATAGAACGCCGCCGCCGCCACCGCACAAGCCGCCAAACCCACTAGCGAGTGGAAGGCCGCTACAAGCTGCGGCAAGGCTGTCATTTGGATGCGCATGGCAATAAAGGCACCAATACCGCCACCAATAATAATGCCCGCAATGATCAAGCCGTAGCTAGTGACTTCAGGCATGGATATCGTGGTCAAAATGGCAATTGCCATCCCGCCCATCCCATACAGATTACCCGCACGTGCGGTTTCCGGTGATGATAGACCGCGCAAGGCCATGATAAACATCACCGCCGCGACCAGATAAAGATATGCTGAGAATGACGCGCCCATCTCTATCTCCCTTTACGCTTAAACATAGCCAGCATACGCTGGGTTACAATAAATCCACCAAATATATTAATGGATGCGAGAATAACGCCGATAAAACCCATGACCTGAGCAAAACCAAACTCAGACGGGCCAGCGGCAATTAAAGCACCAACAATAATCACCGATGAGATGGCGTTGGTCACACCCATCAAAGGCGAATGCAAGGCAGGCGTGACGCGCCATACCACATAATAACCAACGAAACAGGCCAGAACCAGAACTGTCAGGCCAAAATAGAGTGGCTCAACGGCTCCGTGACCGACCACATCGCCACCCACATCCATCATCGCCGCTTCCAGAGATTTGCTGGTCTCAAGCAATTCTGTCGCCTGATTAGAAATTGTTTTTGCCTGTGAAAGCAGAACATCACTTGCCATCTTTATCACCCTCCTTTTTGGTTGAGGCCTTCTTGGTTGAGGCCTTTTTTGTTGAGGCCTGAGCTGGCTTTGCCGCCTTAACTGGCTTTGTAATTAAGCTACTTGTAATGATTTCATCATCGCTATCCGTTTTCAGAGATTTGCTTTCTTCATCCCAAAGATTGGCCAGAAAATTAATCACATTCTTTGCATAAAGACTTGACGCTACCTCTGCCAAACGGCCAGCAATGTTTGTGTAACCGACTAAAGTGACATCATGCTTGACGACGACTTGTCCTGGCTCACTCAAGGGGCAGTTACCACCCTGCTCAACCGCCAGATCAACAATCACTGAGCCCGGCTTCATGGACTTCACCATGTCTTCTGTCACCAGAACCGGCGCTGGACGCCCCGGGATCAATGCTGTTGTGATAATGATATCCTGCGTTTTAATCGTATCTGCGATAAGCTGGGCTTGCTTGGCTTTATACGCATCGCTCATCTCTTTTGCATATCCGCCTGAGGTTTCTGCTGCCTTAAACTCATCATCCTCGACGGCAACGAACTTACCGCCCAGCGATTCAACCTGTTCTTTCACCGCTGGCCGAACGTCTGTTGCTGACACGACTGCGCCTAAACGCTTTGCTGTTGCAATCGCCTGCAAGCCTGCAACCCCTGCTCCCATCACCAAGACTTTGGCTGGCGGGACGGTGCCTGCTGCTGTCATCATCATCGGAAAGGCGCGTGAAAAGACAGAACCAGCCTCAAGCACAGCACGATAGCCAGCCAGATTAGCCTGACTTGATAACACATCCATGGATTGCGCCCGGGTAATCCTCGGTACCAGCTCAAGCGCATATCCACTGATGCCAGCCGCATTTAGCATGGCGCCGGTATCGGTATCACTATATGGCTCCATCAAGCTGATGATGGTCGCCCCCGATGACATATTGTCGATCTCATCCTGGCTTGGCGGCCGCACCTTAAACACCAGATCAGCGCTTAAAGCTTTCGCCGTTGTGACCAGACTTGCGCCAACCGCTTCATAGGCGGCATCAGGTATTAATGCCCCGTCACCAGCGCCCTTTTCAACCGCCACCGAAAAGCCCATCGCAATCAGCTTTTTGACAGTATCGGGCACAGCAGCGACACGACTTTCGTCACTTCGTGTTTCTTTTGGAATTCCAATTATCATCATTTATCCCTCAAGTTCAGCATCTTCCGTATGTTCATGTTGCCATAAATAACTTGGCAAGCCGGCTTGTTCAGCCATATCTTTTTGTCGGCATCTCAATGTTTCGACATCAAAGTCATCAATCAACCCTTCAAACAGGCGATGCCAATTCACTTCTGCCTTCAAATGCATGAAAACAGACCCAAGACCAACTGCCGCCCTATCCATGAGCACAAACTCACGCGGCGGCTTTACTCCACCAATGCGTTTTAACTCAGCATGAACTTGCATGGCCAGATCACGCCCATACGCACCACCACGCATTTCCTGAATTGGTCTTGCGCGATCTTCCAAAAGCGGAGTGTAGATGAAACGTGCCCATATATTCAAGACATTTACCGTCTCACGATCNAANCCNCTAAANCCCCAATATTCATANGCCGCCACNGCNTGNTCTTCGTTATNATCACGAAGCGCTTGATANAGTTCNATAACGCCGCGNACAAAATCTGGNCTAAATAGNCGGATACAGCCATAATCCAACAGATTAACCCCACCNTCTTTGGTGATCGTATAATTCCCNGGATGCGGGTCNCCATGAATAACACCATAATAATAAAACGGCACATACCATGTTCTNAACATGTTTTCTGCTACNTTATTACGCAGGGTTTGGTCTTCGTTTTCTTCAATAAAGGTTTTTAATTTGGCGCCATTTAGCCATGTCATCGTCAGCAGTCGTTCGGTGGATAGCGAATCAACCGTTTGCGGCACATGCGCGCCTTCAACCCCATCAAGCATATTCCGATAGAGGGACATATTTGCAGCCTCGCGGNGATAATCCAGCTCCTCCTCTAAACGCTCGGCTAGTTCTGTATGAATATCTGAGGTCGATATGGCTTTGTCATAGCGCTCATAAAGCGAGAAGATCAATTTCAGCTGGCGCAAATCTGCTTGCACGGCTGACGCCATATCTGGATATTGCAGCTTACACGCCAGTTCAGCCCCATCATGACCAGTGGCACGATGCACTTGCCCTAGTGATGCGGCGGCAGCGGCCATTTTATCAAACTCAGCAAATTGCGCCTGCCAGTCTGCGCCTAATTCTGACGCCATGCGGCGTTTTACAAATAACCAGCCCATAGATGGCGCATCAGTTTGCAGATTGGCTAGTTCTTCCGCATATTCACGAGGCAAGGCTTCGGGTATTGTTGCCAGTATCTGCGCGACTTTCATCAACGGCCCTTTCAAGCCGCCAAGCGCATCACGCAATTTGCTAGCATGTTCCTCACGGTTAATCTTGATCCCCAGATAGCGCTCTCCAGCCATCTTTATGGCCAGATTGCCCATCGTTCCTGTGACACGGGCATAGCGTCGGAAACGNCCACCTAGCCCTGATGCTTCATCAGCCATAATCTATTTATCCTCATTAAGTGATGCTTCAGATAGCTCACTTTCAAGTTGGTCAATCATACCAGAAATCATTTCTAATCCTAATGACCAAAACTTAGGCTCGCTGGCATCAAGGCCAAATGGAGCTAATGCCGCATCATGCCGTTTGGTGCCGCCTGCCCGCAATAAATCTTGATATGCCTCGACAAAATCAGCGCGTTCAGCTGCACTTTTAGCAGCTTGATATTTCTGCCATAATGCCCCTACCAGACCATCACCAAAGGCATAGGCATAAACATAAAACGGCACATGAATGAAATGCGGGATAAATCCCCAAAGCGGCCGATAACTGTCATCAATATGAATAGCAGGGCCTAAGGCTTCGGCTTGGGTTTGCATCCAGATATCGTTAATCTGCTCAACCGTCAATTCTGCTGATTGCCGCGTATCATGAACTCGCGTTTCAAAGTTATGAAAGCCAATTTGCCGGACAACTGTGTTCAACATATCCTCAATCTTACCTGCCAGAAGCGCCCGCCGCTGGGTGCTATCGGCGGTCTGATCCATGAGCCTGTTAAAGACCAGCATCTCACCAAAAACAGAGGCCGTTTCAGCTAACGTCAGTGGCGTTCCAGCCATTAAATGCCCTTGGTCTGCGGCAAGCAATTGGTGAATCCCGTGACCAAGTTCATGCGCCAGAGTCATGACATCACGAACTTTGCCATGAAAATTGACCAGAATATAAGGATGTACCGATGGCACCGTTGGGTGCGAGAAAGCGCCCGAGGCTTTGCCTGAACGTGTTGGTGCGTCAATCCAGTTACGTTCAAAAAACCATCCTGCCATTTGCGCAAACATAGGATCAAACTGACCAAAGGCGTCAAGGATAATGGCTTTTGCATCATCCCATGAAAATATGCGNTCATCATCACCGGGGACAGGCGCGTTGCGATCCCACCAATTAAGCTTGTCNTTTCCCATCCAGCGAGCNTTNAGGGCATAATAGCGGTGGCTAAGGTCTGGCATGGCGGCGGTGACACTATCAGCCAGCTGGTCAACAACGCGATCTTCAACATCATTGGCGAGATTGCGTGACGATACCGGGCGGCTGAAATGCCGCCATTTATCATCAACCTGCTTATCCTTGGCAATGGTGTTGAGAATTAATCCCATGGTGCGGCTATTGGCGGCCAAGACCTCTGATCTGGCAAGGCCTGCTTTGCGCCGTGTCTCAGGGTCTGGATCACTCATCATATCCATGATCTCAGCTTCTGTGACATGCCGGTCATCAATCGGAAAGCTCAGCCCTGCCGCCATTTCATCGAATAATCTGATCCATGCGCCGCGCCCGGATGACTGGCGGTCAATGAGCATGGTTTCAAGCTCAAGCGAGAGCTGATGATCTCTGAACGCCCGCACCAAACGCAACCAGGGCTGCCAGCGTTGCATGACTGGCTCTGCCATAATCCGCGTCAAATCTTCATCCGGCATCTGTGCCAGCTCATGTTCGATAAAGATAAGCCTGGCATGGATAGCATGTTCGGCTTCGCGCGTATCTTGCGCCAATTTACTCGTTTCAGGCTTGGTCAAATCAGCCGCAAAAGATAAATCAGCAAAGCTGGTTAGCCGAGATGTTAGCTCTGATAAGGATTGATACGAGATCAGAATCTGATGAAGCGTTTTGCTATCACATGTTGCCAGTTTTCCCTGATGCATATCTGCTAACTCAGCGGCCTCTTTGAGAGCTGCCGACATCTGGTCTTGTAATGTGATATCCGTGGCCTGATCATAAAGATCATCAAGCGACCATTCAGGTAAAATTGCATTCATGGTGTCATCCTCATAACTCTATATATATGGCGTTTGGGAAACAGCAAGTTCAAGTTGGGTGCAAATAACGCTTGCAAAATGAAACATATGCGAAAACAGTGAGATATATAGAAATATTTCCAAAGAGGGTAACATGAAAATTGGATTTATTGGACTAGGTAATGTTGGCGGTAAACTAGCAGGTAGTCTCATCCGTAATGGCTATGACGTCACTGTTCGTGATTTAGATAAAACCGTAGCAGAATCTTTCCTTCAAGATGGCGCATCTTGGGCGGACAGCCCGAAAGACATGGCTGAGAGCTGTGATCTGATCATCACCTGTCTGCCTTCACCTGCCGCTTGTGCCGCCGTCATGGAAGGCGAGGACGGTATTCTTGACGGCTTGAGTGCTGGCAAAATCTGGGCTGAGATGAGCACCACTGATGAAACCGAAGTCAAGCGATTAGGCGCTTTGGTAGAAGCCAAAGGCGCCGCCGCCGTCGATTGCCCTGTCTCAGGCGGTTGTCATCGCGCCGCCACCGGCAATATTGCTATTTTTGCCGGATGCAGGCGTGAGGTGTTTGACGTGATTTGTCCGGTGCTAACCACGCTTGGCCGCCGCGTGCTTCACACAGGTGAGCTAGGCACTGCCTCTATCCTGAAAGTGGCAACAAATTATCTCGCCACCGCCAATCTGATTACCGTATCCGAAGCCCTTGCTACNATGAAAAAGGCGGGCATGGACCTCAACACAACTTATGAGGCATTTCGCATTTCCTCTGGTACGTCTTTTGTCCATGAAACCGAGGGGCAGGTGATCCTCAACGGTAGCCGTGATATTAGTTTTACCATGGATTTGGTGCTTAAAGATATCAGCCTGTTTCAGGATATCGCCGATAGAAGCGGCATCGCGCTTGAAATGTCACCATTAATGATTTCGATTTTCAAAGATGGCATTGCGCGCTATGGCGAGAGAGAGTTCTCACCNAATATTATCCGCCGCCTCGAAGATGATAATGATGTGAGTGTTCTGGCGTCAGGCTTTCCGGCAGAAATTGTTGATGATGAACCCGAAGAAGCGGGATATGAAATTGTCCCTAAACGCTAACCAGACCATATGATGACGCCCAACATACAAAAAATGGAGATTTATTGATGAGCCAACATGACCATTTCTTTTCACTTGATGACATGGAACAAGGTATTTTCAGGCAACTCACCGATGGCATTAGCACACGGGTTTTTCCGGGGGATCAGGCGATGATTTCGGTTGTCCGTATTGAGCCGAATGCCAAAGGAACACCGCATCATCATCCCGAAGAACAATGGGGCATTATGCTGGAAGGATCGGCTATCCGTATTCAGGGGGGTGAAGAAATCCCTGTCAAGAAAGGCGATTTCTGGCGTACCCCCGGCGGCGTCGAGCATACGGTTATTGGCGGCGAAAATGGAGCTGTCATTTTGGATGTGTTCAGCCCACCGCGTGACGAATACCGTAAGCCGGGGTCAGGCTTTGGCACGGGATAAGCAGATCAGAGGCAGATCAATAAAATGACGTCACCACAAAAACATAATCCATACCCACGAATACGTTAGGTTTACTCATGGCCATTCAGCGCGCAACCACCACATTCCAAAGACTCAAGCCCAGCCAGTTAGACGCTTGGAATTCTATCCCTACTGCCGTTGCTGGCGATGCGATGAACAGGCAAAATCTGTTACATAGCCGCATTGCGCCTCTAGCTGATGGCTATCACATAATCGGCCAAGCCCGAACCGTTGCCGCGATTGCTGGTGATAATAGCGCTATCCATGCAGCGTTAGGATTTGTTGAGCCGGGGCAGATATTGGTCATTGATGGCGGCGGCTATACCGACCGCGCCTTATGGGGCGGTATTCTGACGAGTTATGCCAGGCGCATGCAATGTGCCGGCGTTGTGCTGGATGGCGCGGTGCGTGATGTCGCTGAGCTGAAAGCAGAATCCATGCCGCTTTATTGCTGTGGCCGTAACCCGGCAGGGCCTTCTAAGGGCTGGGGCGGCATGATTGATGTCACCATTTCATGTGGAGGTGTCGCTGTATCCCCCGGTGATCTGATCATAGGAGATGATGACGGGGTTGCCGTCATTCCACTTGATCGAGCAGACACAATTCTAAAGACAGCCATGGAGCGACTAGAGTTTGAGGCAGATGTCCTGAAACGCATCGAAGCCGGTGAGGATACGGCATCAATTTTTGCGCCCGCAACGATTGAGGATATTTAAGATCATGTTATGGTATAGGCTTAGGATGTGTTGGCATATATTGGCATGTTATGGTCCCGTAGCTCAGCAGGATAGAGCGTCGGATTCCTAATATTTATCTCCATTATAAGTTATTGTTTTTATTTATATAATATAATGAATTTTTGTAAGTAAATAAAAAGTAAAATTAAAAGTGAAATCAAGTAAATACTATTTGGTCACTCTGAAGTCCTTACAAATACTAATTTATTTGTTATGTTCTCTTTGTGGTCCCGTAGTTCAGTTGGATAGAACGTCGGATTCCTAATCCGAAGGTCAGAGGTTCGAATCCTCTCGGGATCACCACTTTTCCCAATAAATTATAAGTAATTATTTTGTGGTGATTTTTGCTTTAAAAACAAAAAATAATTTAAAAATATCCACAGAAAACTGGTCTTACTTGTATATATACTAATAGATCAGAAAAGTGTTAGGTCCAATAAAACACCCTTGATCCGTACATATAGTAATTGCTCCCATTTAAAGGGTTGTGACTACCTCAGTGTTACTGGGCGCATTACGAATAGAAATAATCACCCAAGTTGAAATGGTGACTAAATATTATCAACAGGACGAGGGAGAAATAACCCTCACACGGTACAGAATTTATCCTCACAGATCTGTACTGTGACCGTAGTTTGAGTGGAGAAAGAAACCCGTCAAAACGGGTGAATGGGATATCGGATTACCCACCCAACCTAGCAGGTCAACTGCTCAGGTTTCTCTGATGAGGATGCGTTTCA
>NZIT01000119.1 GCA_002691725.1 SAR116 cluster bacterium
GACCCATAAAACAATATTTCGCGTCATATTATTCACTTGAACAGCCTTTCCGTTATCTCTTTTGCATCATGCCGCTATGCCCATAAAAACCGCGCTCCATAAAACCGCGCGCCATAAAATCGCTTTTCAAGCATATCTGGCTTGTTATTACTATCATAGACAATATCAATATCCTTTAAATGGGGAAATATGAACCCTTCGTCAAGGTCAAGACCGTGCTTAACATCAAGATTCTTTGTATCTGTGTCAATAAGTACAGGCAATGACCAGAATATCCGCGCCATGACCTGTGGCCAATCCTGAACAGCTGATAAAATAGTCCGTATTTTAGCAAATCGCTCAGCCCCTATCGCTTCCACCTGAACCGAGTGCGGATAGCTAATGCGCCAGCGGTTATCAAATACCCCTTGACCTGATGGCAAGTTAATGGCGGGGATATTGGCCTCAGGCTCACGGCAGATGATAATCTGATCAGGGTTTTGCGTATGCCAGCGCCACTCACAACCACCAAGCGTTGCCTCACCACCAGCATGAAGGCGGTCACGCAGAATAGCTAAAGCTTGATCAGACACCGGATACGGTTTTACCGACATATGGCGCAGAATATGGCTAGCAATTAGGGTAAACCCTTGCATTGAGATGACGTCTTTTGCCATGGCAGCAAAGCCAAGAGGATGGATAGAAAACTGACTTGGGCTGGTGGCCTTGACCGCCACATCAATCTGTTTGATCAAGCGTGATGAAAGTTGGCTTAACTTTGCTAATTGCTGATCACTGACACCTGATTTGGCGCGAGCATGTCTATCCGCGCGCAGTCGCGGACGCTGATAGCGTTCATCAAGATTGGTTGGATCAACCACTGGAGTAAATCCAGCCGCCTCAGCCGCTTCGGCTAGCTCTGACTTGGTGAAATTAAGGCAGGGTCTGATCAGCCGCACGCCCAAATATCCTGTCTCAAGCTTCATCGCCGCTAATCCGCGCAAGCCAGAGCCTTTCGCCAGTCGCATTTCAACCGTCTCCAATTGATCATCGAGATGATGCGCCGTCATCAAAACCGCATCATGTTTCATCGCTTCCGCCGTCAGGCATTGATAGCGATGTTGGCGCGCCCATTCAGATACGCCATGCGTCGGGGGTTTATCAGGTATGGCCACGCGCCTGGCCGTAATCCCTGCCGATACCAGCATGTTTTCAACATATTTTGCCTCAGCCGCCGCCTCCGCCCTGAGGCCATGATCAATAATGATTGCTCTCACCAAAGGAATGTCGTTTTGGTGATGCGACGCGGCAAGCGCATGACGCCATGACTGGATTAACGCGACCAGACCTAAACTATCCGCACCTCCAGACACAGCCAGCATAATAGCACGGCTTGATTGGGGCAGTTGCCGTTCCGCCATCACCCTGGCAAAGCGGCGACACAAGTCCGGGTTAGGCTTCACACCCTGTTTTATCCTTAAGTTTAGCAAGTCGCGTTGTCAATTTCTGGGGTGGGTCTTCAACCGCACGCAGTAATTTTTCAAAGAAATCACAGGCATCTGCTTTTGGTCGTGTCACCGAAAATGATTCGGCAATCCACATTAAGACTTCAATCCGGCGCGGATCTTCTGGCCATGTTTGGATAAAATCTAGCATGGTTTGCAAAGACCGCTGATGCTCGCCTTGGACAAATTGAACGCGCCCAATCCAGAAATTCACATCTGCCGAAAGATCACTTTCTGGGTAACTATTATTAAACTCAATCAACGCTGCTTCCGCCTCACCCAACTGATTTTGGTGCATCAGGTTCTTGGCAAACTCATATTGCTCAATCTCTGTTCCTTCTGGCAAAAGCGATGGCAGTGTAGGTTCAGGTGAAGTCACATCAAGTGTTGTCTCAGGTGGGTTAGCGGCACCAGTCGTTTGACTATCAGCACCGTCTTCGAGTTGCGATTTAGGTAACACCCATGCCGAATTATCACTATTATCTGGCGCTGTTGATGTGGCGGCGGATGATTCTGGCGCAGCAGCATTGGCACTGTTTGATAAGGCTGATGAGCCATCTTGTGGCACCGCTGTACTATCCAGACCTGCGGATAGCCGCAACAGACTTTGAATCTTGGCTTCAAGCTGAAGAATCCGAAACTCATTATCAGCCGCAAGTTGAAGGGTTTTTTGAATTTTATTATTTAACGAAATAAGCTCATTAGACAAATTATTGATGTTATTTAGCTTTTCATCGACACGCCGCAAGACGTCTTCTGCAGCACTTCCAGATTCTAAATTTTGACGTAAATCAAATAAATCATTTTCAACTCTGGCGTTAAGGTCTCGCAATGTGTTTTCAATGGCAATAATCCGCAACTGCATATCACCAAGCGTTGATTGATCAACCTGAGCATTGGCGATTGGTGTTTGTAATGCCGTCAGCATTAGTATCATAGTACCATACCCCCCCACAGCCTTGATGAGAGGTCTTACAGGTTTGATAACTGACTGCATAATTGACCGGAAGATGACTGATTGGGAGATATCACTTAGTCGGGTCAAGTTGGCTATCACAAAAGAGTTAGAGTAAATAGGGTTCTTCATCATGATCATTAAAATCTCACGCTAGATCAGGTTCTGTATTAGATTTTATTGAATTAATTAGACCAAATTAAGGCAAAAAAAAACCCGATTAGATCATCGGGTTTTTTAAAAAATTTGTTCAGTAACTAGTTAATAATGCTAACCGCACGACGATTATATTTCCATGCTTGCTCATTCGAGCCAATAACAGCAGGACGCTCTTTGCCATAAGAAATGATTTTAATCCGTGCAGGATTGATACCCTGTGAGACTAAATAATCTCTAGTAGCGGCGGCACGGCTCTCACCAAGGGCAAGGTTATACTCGCGTGTTCCACGCTCATCACAATGGCCTTCGATGGTTATACGCACCGATGGATTAGATGAAAGGAAAGTTACCTGTTTTCCAAGTGTTGATTTAGCCTCAGATGTTAATTCATAACTATCAAAATCAAAATGAACACGATCACCAATACTAATCAATTCTTCACTAATGGTCATTTCTTCCGATGTATCTGATGTATCTGACGCGTCAGAACCCGAAGATGCGGTTGATTCAGATGTTGAAGATCCCGAAGCAGCCGTTCCTGCAACATCGCCAGTAGCATTAGGTGCAGTTTCGCAAGCGGCAAGTAGGAAAATCGCTGCTAGCAATGATGATAAACGAAGGAACATAAAATATCTCCTGATGTAATCCGCAAAACACGGATAATTAGTTGTTTTTTTACTTACCCTAAAACTCAATGTTGTACAACATAATACCCTAAAAAAATGACAAAGAGAAGATATTAATACAAAACCGTTTTATTCAGTGTGTATATCACGCTCACAGTGATTGATTGTTAAGGCAAAAATGGTGACCAGGCAGGGTCTGATGCGCCTTCGGGTGTAATAATCCGGCGCTCATTAAAGCCTGTGATATCAATGCGATATAGATAGCTTTCACCACCTGACCCATCTGAATTTGTTGGATTTTGCTTAAAATACATCAGAACACGGCCATTCGGTGCCCATGTTGGCGCCTCAACCAGAAAGCCTTTGGCGAGCAGGCGCTCACCTGTTCCATCGGCATTCATAATACCGATGTAGAATTGCCCTCGCAACATTTTGGTGAAGGCGATAATATCACCGCGCGGCGACCAAACAGGTGTTGCATAACGGCCTTTGCCGCGACTAAGACGGCGAACATTACTGCCATCGCTGTTCATAATATAGAGTTGTTGGCTACCCGAACGGTCAGAATTAAAGACAATCTGGCCATCATTTGGCGAATAAGATGGGGATGTATCAATAAATGGCGTATTCGTTAGCTGGGTGATCTGCCGTGTCGATAAATCCATCGCATAGATATTAGTTACCCCACTGCGCGCCAAGCTCATAATAAGGGATTTGCCCGAATAGGAAAAGCGCGGCGCAAAGCTCATCCCCGGAAACGACCCCAGCAATTCTGAGTTAGCCGATTGGATATCCAACAAATAGACATTAGGCTCATCATTGAAATAATTCAGATAAGCAATTTCTTGCACTGTTTGTGAAAACCTCGGCGTCAGCACCAGCGATGAGCCGTCGGTTAAGAAAATATGGTTATGACCATCTTGATCCATAATGGCGAGCCGCTTAATGCGCTTTGCCGCAGGCCCACTTTCCGCAACATAGACGATTCGGGTATCGAAATAGCCATCATCACCTGTCCATTTTTTATAAACAACATCAGCGATTTGATGCGAGATCCGGCGCTTTCCCTTCTCAGACACGCTGCCTGATCCTGCGGCAATCAGCTCCGACCGTAAAACATCCCAGAGATAGAACTCTACCTCAATCATACTGGCGTCATTGTAAAAGGCTTTGCCAATGAGCAAGGCGCTAGCACCAATAGGCCGCCAATCAGCAAAATCTGGCCTTTCCGTCACATCACTTGGCGGATCAAAAAATGCCGCTTGTGATAATGGCCGAAATAATCCTGACCCTTCTAAATCATTTGATATAATTGATGCGATCTCACGGCCAATGTCGGTGGCCTCACCATCAGGGCCAATAAAATCCGTAATCGCAATGGGAGTAGGCTCAACATTACCCTCAGTGATCGTAATGACATCAGTGTCTGCTTGAGCAAATGCAGATGATATCGATAACGCCAAAACAGCCATTAGCATGCCTAGAGTTCTGGCGAATATGGACACAAGTTTAATATACGACACTAAAATCATCTCTAATCCTTTTATATCTTTGCTTTTCATTATGTCAAAAATCCTCCTGGATCAAATCGAAACGGCAATGTCTTCCATTTCTCATACTGCTCAGGTGGAAGCGGTGGAATAAGTGGACTACACTCTTTGAACGCCCGTTCTACCGCATTTGCCGCCAACTCAAACTTCTTATCTGCGGTGTAACGAGCCTCATCCACAAACTTCACCCTTATCACCTCACCGTCCTCATTAAAATCGACAATTATGTCAACAATAAGAGCATTTGCGCCTTCAATCGTAGAAGGTGGATTCCAGCATGGCTGAATAGCAGCTTTCAGCAAAGTCACAATATCTGCCCCTAATGGCCCATCACTCTTATTATTGGTATTGAGCGCTTGGCCTGCATTATCACGCAAGGTTTCATTGAGTAAATCAGCTAACTGCTGATTAGTTTTGGTATCTTCGGGCTCATCTTGCTTTTTATTTTTTTCGTCCTGGTCTTCGGGCTTTTGCTGACGCTGAGCGTCATCTATGAGATTCTGAACCTGCAAGCCAATCTCATTCTGAGACGATGACTTGTTTTGATCATTCGTCAGATAAGACGCAATATCATCGGTATTAACCTTTGGCTGCTTTTTCGGTGGCGCCTCAACCACTTTGGTTTCCTTGGGTTTTGCTTTTGGTGGCGGCACGGGCGCGGGTGCTACGTTGGATTCTTGCGGCGCTGCTTTCGGCTGTGGCGGCGGCACATCCTCATCTTCGGGCGTAACATTGAGCGCCACAGCTTCATCTTTCGGCTGATCTTCGGGCAGCGGAACTTCAACAGGCTCCGGTTTTTTAGGCTGCTCGGCTTCTGGCTTTGGTGGAGGCGGTGTTGGCGGTGGCGGAGGTGCTGGGGCAGCCGCCGCAGGAGGTGGAGTATTATCACTAACCTGCTGATTAACCTCATCTTTTGCGCTATTGTCTTTGGTTTGCCCGGGCAGACCCTCATCAAGATTAGTCACCGGCACAATATCAACAATTTCCGCTGTCAGGGTTGGTATCTGATCTAATGGCGATTTCGAGAAAAAGGGTAAAGTGCCGACAAATATTGCCGACACCGAAATATGGAGCAACGCCGAATAGAAAAATGATGAGCGAAAATGAACAGCTTCACGCATTGTTTTCAGGACTCATCCGCTAATTTCGTCACCAGCTTGACTTGCGCTATGCCAGAAGATTTAATCATATCCATAACACCTATCACCGTCCCGTATGAAACATCGCTGTCGCCACGGACATAGACCTCAACCACCGGGTTTTCGATAATAATAGCCTTCAGTCTTGCCACTAATACATCAGCATCCATCGGCTTTTTCTGGAGACTCACCGTGCCGTCTTCCTGCACCGTGATTACCAGAGGGGCTTGATCATCACTGAGCGTATCGCTGGCCTTGGTTTCAGGCAACTCAACCGGAATCCCGACTGTCAATAATGGTGCGGTTACCATAAAAACAATTAACAACACCAACATCACATCAACAAATGGCGTGACGTTAATCTCATTCATCGGGGGTTTTCTGCGGCGCGAGCCTCGCATCCCTTTGCGGCCACTTATCTGCATGCCCATAACGCTTATCCTTCTTCAAGCTGACGGCTTAACATGGTCGAAAACTCATTCGAAAATCTGTCCACCCGTGACCCTAAAGCATCTATATGAGCGTTGAAACGGTTATAGGCGACAACCGCTGGTATAGCTGCCACAAGACCAAGGGCAGTCGCAAACAGTGCCTCCGCGATCCCCGGGGCAACAACCGCAAGACTGGTATTCTTTGATATGGCAATGGCCTGAAATGAGTTCATGATCCCCCATACGGTTCCAAACAATCCAACAAACGGGGCAACCGAACCGACTGAGGCAAGAAACGTCATGCCCTTTTCCATGCCTTCCATTTCGCGTGAAATGGTGACTTCCATATTTCGGTCAATGCGGTTGCTTGATGAAACAATTTGTCCAGGTGGGCGGATAGCCTTGCCGCTAGCCCGCCGCCATTCGCGCATGGCCGCAACAAAGACCCGTGCCATAACGCCGTCAGGCTGACCACCTAGCCGATCATAAATGCGGTCAATATGTTCACCTGACCAGAACAGATCCTCAAACTCATCGGCGAGAGCATTTTGTTGGCGCAATGCCCTGACTTTATCAATGATAATCGACCAGCTCCATAGCGAGGCTACGATTAGCAATAAAATGACCAATTTGACAATAATATCAGCCTGTAAAAACAGACCCCAGATGGATAATTCCTGATCCGATAAAACAAGGTTAGTGGTTTCAGTAGCCATTATCTTCCTCTATTACGAAATGGGAGCTATGCTCCAACTATTGGGTTATGCCATGATTTTGTGGCGGCATGGTGGCAAGGATTTTATTTTTAACATCTTTATCAAGACGGACAGGCCGCCCTGACAATGTTGCGCTGTTGTGGTTTTCTTTTGAGGCATTTTCTTCTGGTAAATTAGATTTTTGTAATTTTGCATATACCACTTTTACCTCACATGTCGCCAAATTAATGCCTGAATCTGACATGATGAGTTGCCTCAGAACAATCTGCACCCCCGTCAGCTTTGCTGTGGTTGAAACAACTTTAAGCAGATCGCCCAGCCGCGCCGGCTGATGATATTGAATATTAACACTGGCAACAACAAAGGCGTAGCCATTGGCAAGGCGTGAGCGCTGATCAATGTCCAGAAGCGCAAATCCTGCACTGCGCGCGCGTTCTGCATAGGCCAGATAATTCGCATGATAAACAACGCCGCCTGCATCGGTATCTTCGTATTGCACTTTCAGGGGATAGATATGGCTGCCTTGATCAAACCAGCCATCTAGCGAAACACCATAAATATTAGTCATCATCGGCAGCCGCAATCATTGTATCAATTAAATCTAGCTGTGCCCCTTTCGGTGGCGTCAGCCCGATATAACTCCACCCTGCATGCGACAGGCAGCGGCCGCGCGGTGTTCGCATAATCAACCCTGTCTGCATCAAATAAGGCTCTATAACCTCCTCTAAGACATCACGCTGTTCGGCAAGGATGGCGGCCAGCGTTTCCACACCAACAGGGCCGCCTCCATAATGTTCCGCCATGCCGTTCAAATAGCGTCTATCCATGGCATCAAGACCTGACGCATCCACATCAAGCGATAATAGCGCCTGATCTGCTATGCTCTGATCAACCAGCTCAACCGCATTAATCATCGCAATATCACGAACTCGCCTAAGCAAACGGCCAGCAATACGCGGTGTCCCGCGTGACCGCCGAGCAATTTCCAGCGCGCCATCAACAGCAAGCGGCATATTTAATTTGCCCGCAAGCCGCATCAAAATCGTTTGCAAATCATGCTCTGAATAAAACTCCATCCGCATCTGAATACCAAAGCGATCACGCAGCGGTGTCGTTAAAAGCCCTGATCGTGTCGTTGCCCCAACCAGCGTAAAGGGCGGTAAATCAATGCGAACAGAGCGTGCCGATGGCCCTTCGCCAATGATCAAATCCAGCTGAAAATCTTCCATCGCAGGATAAAGCACTTCTTCGACAGCAGGATTAAGGCGGTGAATCTCATCAATGAACAATACATCACGCGGCTGTAAATTGGTCAGCAATGCCGCCAGATCACCTGCCCGTGAAATCACTGGCCCAGACGTTGCCCTGAACCCGACTTTCAGCTCATGTGAAATAATTTGTGCCAAGGTCGTTTTGCCAAGCCCCGGCGGGCCATGAAGCAAAGCATGATCCATGGCCTCACCGCGCATCCCTGCCGCCTGGATAAAGGTTTCCAGATTACCAAGTCCAGCTGGCTGGCCAATAAAATTACGCAATGAGGATGGCCGAAGCGTATCATCACCATTTTGCGCCTCTTTACTGACCAGCCGGTTTGTATCTTCTGTTGTCACCGCCGAACCCCCTCTGCTAGACGCTTTAGGGCTTCGGGCAAGACAACTTCCAGGCTCGGATCGTCTAAACTGCTAATAATGATGGCCGTAACCTGATGAGCTTCGGCGCGGCCATAGCCCAGATTAACGAGCGCTGATACCGCATCAAGAAGCACATGATCACCGGCATTAGGGCTGCCTCTAGCCGCTCCCCCAAATCCTGCCCCGGCCAATCCTGCTCCCCCAAGTCCTGACCCATCAAGTCCTGCTCCGCCGCTAGATGGCGGTAACTCAGACACTTTCTCTGCCAGCTCATTAATGATGCGCTGGGCTAATTTTGGCCCAACCCCATCGGCGCGGCAGATCATGGCTTTATCCGATGCCGCGATTGCCAGTATCACATCATCAGGCGATAGCGCCGACAGAATGGATAACGCCGCTTTCATGCCGACCCCTTGCACGGTTTGCAACAATTTCCATGCCGCCTTTACATCGAGATCAGAAAATCCTGTTAGCGTGATGCTGTCATCTTTGATGCTTGTATCAACATAAACCGTCACCTCATCACCAATCTGGCCGATGCGTTCAAGACAGCGCCGTGTCATCTGACATTGATAGCCAACGCCGTTAACGTCAATAACACAGTCTGTATTACCAAGGGCAAAAAGTCGGCCACGCAATATCGCAATCATGATCGCCCACCTTGCCGTGATAATGCGGAGGATATGGCACGGCTTAATCCATCGGCCTGGGTGTTGGCCGCTTTGCCGCCATGTTCAGATTGCGGTTCGGTTTGCGGAAACGCCATTGCCGTTTCATTTGAGGCCGATATAGCCACCGCCAGCGCATCCGCCGCATCAACACCTGACGGGGTTATATTCAACAGCCTAGAGATCATATCTGACACTTGTGTTTTATCGGCTCTGCCCGAGCCTGTGATATTTTGTTTGACGCGCCTTGCCGATATTTCATCGACGCTTAACCCTGCTTCTGCCATCGTCACAATGGCGACCCCTCTTGCCATGCCAAGCTTGAGTGCCGAGGCGGCGCTTTTGGCAACAAAAATCTCCTCGATTGCACCCCGATCAGGATCATAGGTTTTCATAACATCCGCCAAATGTGATTTAATATAGGCAAGACGTTCGCTCATTGGCGCATCTGGCGGCGGCTTTATCATACCATCAGCAACCCATGTCATGCGGTTGCCCTGAAAGCGGACGATGCCCCAGCCAGTTGATCTAAGCCCCGGATCAATGCCACATATCCGCATGATCAGCCTTTCTCATATGATGGTTTCATCAATAGATTAATGCCGCCCTGATGATCACGCATTCAATTTTGCCATGGTTTCTTCGGTAATATCAACATTTGAGGCAACGTTCTGTACATCATCAAGATCGTCAAGCGCATCCATCAATTTCATAAATGTCTGAGCTTGATCTTCGTTTATTGAGGTCGTGGTTTGCGGCTTCCATGTCAGATCAGATTCATCGGGCGCTCCAAACTTTTCCTCTAATGCTTCTCGAACGCTGCTGTAATCCTCAACAGTAGTCGTAATCTCATGACCATTCTCATCACATTCAACATTATCTGCGCCAGCCTCTAATCCCGCTTCAAACATGGCATCTTCGGCGGCTACCTCAAACGGGTAAAGGATTTGCCCAACTCGATCAAACATGAAACTGACGCTTCCCGTTTCACCAAGATTACCGCCAAATTTGCTAAATGTGGCGCGGACTTCTGATGCCGTGCGGTTGCGGTTATCGGTCAAGGCCTCAACAATGACGGCAATGCCTCCCGGGCCATATCCTTCATAGCGTATTTCATCATATTGCTCACCATCGCCGCCCTCAGCTTTTTTCAGAACACGGTCAATATTATCTTTCGGCATATTGGCGCCGCGACATGCCAGTAACGCTGTTCTTAGCCGAGGATTACCCTCAGGGTCTGTGCCACCTTTTGCGGCAACGGCCAGCTCTTTTATCAAGCGTGTGAATTTCTTGGCACGCTTGGCATCCTGCGCTCCTTTACGGTGCATAATATTTTTGAATTTGGAATGGCCTGCCATTTCGTCTTACTTCCTTCCCTCTTGGTTCTTAATATTTTTTATGATGACTATCTTCATTAATTCCTAATTTGGCTTCATTAATTCCTAATCTGGCTTCATTAATTCCTAATTTGGCTAATGTAGTGTTCTATTATCAACGCAATACTATATACGGTATAGGGTGATTATGCCACCCCATCTGCGGTTTCTTCATCGGGTTGCTATGCGGGATGTGATTGCGGCGATGTTGGCGATAGCGTGCCGCCACGGCGGAATGGGGTGATGGCTTGCGCCAGACCTGTTTCGTCATCGGTATCAACAATAATACCGCTCAAAGATGGCTCACCCATAGCGACACTGAGCTTGCCATTATCAACCCCAATAAAACGCCCGATAGCGGCCTCAGCATTCATGCCAATGACAGAGGTATAATCGCCGCACATGCCAACATCTGTCATATACGCCGTGCCTTTGGGGAGGATGCGGTGATCAGCAGTCGGAATATGAGTATGCGTGCCAACAACCATAGATACACGGCCGTCATAGAGGATACCGGCGGCATTTTTCTCACTTGTTGCCTCACCATGAACATCAATCATGATCGCATCTGTATCTTCTGTCAGCACAAGCGTATCAAGACAGGCAGATATGGCCGGGAACATTGGCTCATTAGGGGCCATAAACAGATTAGTCATTGCATTGATCACGGTTAGCCTGAGCCCTGCCGCATTAGTTACCGTCACCATGCCATTGCCTGAAGTGCCTTCCGGCATATTAATTGGCCGAATGAGCCGCGATTCTTGATCAATATAAGCAAAAATCTCACGCTTATCCCAGACATGATTGCCCGTTGTCATCACATCAACCCCGACCGCTAAAAATTGATCAGCAATATCTGGCGTCACGCCAAACCCGCCAGCGGAGTTCTCGACATTGACGACAACAAAATCAGCCTGCAATTCAGCCCTGATATCAGCTATGGTTTCGAGAACTGTTTGTCTTGCTATGCGGCCAACCACATCACCTAAAAATAATATCCGCACTTAATCAGCCTTTCTTTATCCTAAATCTTCTCTATCGTTTAAGCGGTTCTGGGCAGCTTTGGGCTCAATCAATCCCTGTTCGGTCAAGATGGCATCAAGCGCGGCATCATATTTGCCTCTGGGAACAGATATGACATGCTGGCCAGCATAAGCAATCCCCACCGCTTTTACCATATGGGACGTATTCTGACGAATGTCAGCCAGCGTGCGATCATAAAAGCCGCCGCCATAGCCAAGCCGATAGCACGATTGATCATAAGCCAGAAGCGGCGCCAAAATAAGATGCGGGATAACCACCGGAGCATCAGAGGCTGGCTCTGACGTGCCATATAGCCCGTCTATCATGGTATCCCCCATGCGCCATTGATGAAAGCGCAATGGCGTCTCTGGTTTTAGTGTTGCTGGCAAGCAGGTTGCCATTCTGTCATCAGCATTGATCAATGCCGACATTAACGGGCGTGGGTCTAATTCCGAACTGATTGGCCAATATCCGGCGACCATAACTTTGCTGTTGGCGGCTTTACTATTTTCGGGGGGGGCAAAAAGCCCGTGATCAGTTGCCCAGGAAATAAGCATAGCGGCATGTTCCGCCAGAGATTGCGCCGCCAATGGATGATGTTCTTTCAGCATGTTCCGATGTGAAGACTGGCTTTTCCTTAACGCCGCTTTCTCCGCTAATAAAAGACTGTCATGATCAACTGTTGTCATCTTTTGGAAATCCCGACTTGAAGTATCTGCCCGATTTGAAGCACCTAATTTTATAATAATAATCCGGCATAATAATCCGGCATAATGATCTGAATAGGTATTGCTAAAGCAATGCTCTTAACGTTCGGTGTAGCCAGAATACCGTTGGTCTCATTATCCTCTGTGACCTGCTAAGCAGGTGGGCGTCGCAATAAACAGACCGCAATCTGTACAGAGGCAACTCCCAAGAGTAATGGTATGGCCCCAGGGATCAATTTACCTGACGCATATTCCAGCTACTTTTCATCATTTAATCTGGCTTGATCTGTGATGCAAGCCGTTCTATCCGCTTTGTGATGCTTTCAATACTGGTGACGATCTGTTCTTGACCATTTTCTGATGTGGCGGCTGGGTTTTCTGATACGGCAGAGCCATTTTTATTTTCCAGATCATTGATGCGATCAGCAAAGATTAATCCCACCATAACTAACAGCCTTGATTCGTTGATTGAGCTGTTACCGCCAGCAATTTGCTGGGCGGTTTTGTCGAGCTTAGCGGCTAGTGCCTGAATATGCTCCTCCTCGCCGGGATTGCAGGCTAGCGGATAATTATGCCCATTAATCGAGATGGTGACTCTACCCTCAGCCATGACTTAGATGTCTCCTGCGGGAGCTTGTTTTGCCGTTGCTTGTTCCAATATGGCAATCGCTTCGGTCATCATGATTTCGATATCGTGGATATGCTGTTTGACCGAATCATCACTTGCAGCAAATTCTATTGTGGCAGGCCGCTTCGTCATACTGTCTTCCGCCATGCTGGCTTCTAATGTAGCAAGGGCATCAGATAATTGCTTTAGGGCATGTTCGAGTTTGCCGCTCATATATCNCAATTCCTTCATATGAGGCAAAGTACACAATGTAGAAATATGTTTTATCTACGGATATTTACTTGCCTTACTTCTAATGGAATAACAATAAAGAGATTCGCAAGCTTGCGTCAATGCTTCATCGCATATTGGCGTAAAAAGAATACGAATATATTATCCTGCCNATTGACGGATGGGGTGTTTTTTGATCTATGAGCATGTATAACCCATTTATATAGCCCTATTTTCAGGTAGGAAAAATGGAGAAAACTCGATGAAAATTACCAGAAATGTTCGCCGTATCCTTGATTGCTATGAATCTGATAGCCCCGGGGTCAAGGCCAATCTTGCCCGAATTCTGATGCAGGGTAAGCTTGGGGGCACCGGAAAGCTCGTTATCCTGCCAGTAGATCAAGGCTTTGAGCATGGCCCCGCACGCAGCTTTGCGCCTAATCCTGCCGCCTATGATCCGCATTACCATTATCAATTGGCTATTGACGCAGGGCTTTCTGCTTATGCCGCGCCACTTGGTATGCTTGAGGCTGGCGCAGATAGTTTTGCCGGGCAGATACCCACCATTCTGAAAGTAAACTCATCAAATTCATTGGCGCAGAGCAGTAGCGCCCCAACCCAAGCCATAACAGGCTCGGTTAGTGAAGCCTTGCGCCTCGGATGTAGCGCCATTGGCTATACAATCTATCCCGGATCAGATGCCGCTTTTGATATGATGACAGAGTTTCAAGATATGGCAGCAGAAGCCAAGGCGCTTGGTCTGGCTGTTGTCTTATGGTCATATCCACGCGGCGGCGCATTGAGCAAAGATGGCGAGACTGGATTTGATATCTCAACCTATGCGGCGCATATGGCAGCATTGCTGGGCGCTCATATTATCAAGGTCAAGCCGCCAACAGCATATCTTGAACAAGAGGCGGCGCGTCAGGTTTATGAGGCGCAAAATATCGCCTCAAATACCCTGGCTGAGCGCATACGGCACATTGTCGATAGCTGTTTCAATGGCCGCCGTATGGTTGTGTTTTCAGGCGGTGCGGCAAAAGACAAAGAAGGCTTGCTCAATGAGATCCGCCAGTTACGCGATGGCGGGGCAACGGGGTCTATCATTGGCCGCAATACATTCCAGCGTCCCCGCGATGAGGCGCTAGAGCTACTCAACACCATTATTGATATCTATAAAGGCAAAGCATAAGGANAATCCCATGAAATTAAACGGTAATGCCATTCGCCCTGGCAATGTCATCGAACACAATAATCGGCTTTGGGTGGCGGTCAAAATCTCTCATGTCAAACCCGGAAAAGGTGGTGCATTTGCACAAGTCGAATTGCGCGATATTCGTGATGGCACAAAACTGAATGAACGGTTTCGGTCATCTGAAACCGTCGAGCGAGTCATCCTGACCGAATCTGCCGCTACATATTTATACAACGAGGGTGACAATCTCATTTTCATGGATCAAACCAGCTTTGAGCAAGTCGCCGTGCCATCACGAATGGTGGGCGAGCAGGCTAAATTTCTTCAAGACGGCATGACAGTGACAATCAACAGTCACATAAACGAGCCTATCTCTATCCAACTGCCTGATACCGTGGTAGTAGAGGTGCTTGAGGCAGATGCAGTGGTTAAAGGCCAAACCGCGTCATCAAGTTATAAGCCAGCGATGGTAGATGGCGGCATTAAGGTTATGGTTCCCCCGCATATTGAGGCAGGAACGCGAATTGTCATCAAGCCAGAAGACGGCACCTATGTGGAACGGGCAAAAGACTGATCCGGTCCACGTTCTCTGAAAGGAAATTATCATGGCGCAATCGGCGCTTATTAATGTCATTTTGCGGGCTTCTGAACGCGCGGCGCGTGGGCTTCTCCGAGATTTTGGGGAGGTTGAAAACCTTCAAGTATCGCGCAAAGGTGTTGCTGATTTTGTCTCTAACGCTGACCTTGATGCAGAAAAAATAATTGTTGCGGAACTAGCCAAGGCGCGCCCTGGCTGGGGTTTTATCATGGAAGAAGGCGGCGTTGTCGCCCCCGAAGAAAATGATGGCCCATCCTGGATTATTGATCCGCTTGATGGCACCACTAATTATATTCACGGCATCCCGCATTTTGCAATCTCAATCGCCGCTATTGACAAGCCATTAAAAAAAGGCGGTAAATTGATTGCTGGCGCCATTTTTGATCCGATTAGAAATGAGTTCTTTTTTGCTGAGGCTGGCAAAGGCGCCTTTCTCAATGATCGGCGGTTGCGGGTGGCTGGACGCAAGCGGCTGGATGAGGCGCTATTTGCGACAGGTATCCCATTTATGGGGCGCGGCTCTGATGAGCAGCATGATCATTACCTTGCTGAGCTGAAAACGGTGATGGGATCATCATCTGGGGTGCGCCGGATGGGATCAGCGGCGCTTGATCTGGCATGGGTTGCGGCTGGCCGTGTGGATGGATTTTGGGAACATGGGCTTGAGATATGGGATGTTGCGGCTGGCGTCATTATTGTGCGTGAAGCTGGCGGCATGGTATCCGACCATCAGGCGAGAAGCAAAGCGTTAGAATCAGGCAATATCGTGGCAGGCAATAGCTCTATGCATTCAGGGCTGTTGAAAATGTTGAAAAATAGTCGACAAAAATAATTCTACTTCCTCCACATTCTTGCCAAAATAATTCTGCTATACTCTAATAACAATATAAGTGGAGGCGAGAGTGAGTTACCCAACACGATATATCATCCGAATGATGATCTTCCTTTTGGTCATCCTTGGGATCATAGGATTACTAAATGTCCCTCTATCATGGGCTTTTTACGGTAATCCAGTCATTAATGGCCTTATCATCATGGCGTTATTGCTTGGTGTGGCGTTCATTTTCCGCCAAACCACTCGCTTATTACCTGAATATCGGTGGATGCGGGCGATGCGTACAAGTGGCATGAACCCTCAACATCAACCTACTCAGATGCGCGGCATTAAGCCTAACCTGCTGGCAACGGTTGCGGTCATGTTTTCCGATGAGAACCGCCTTACAAACAATATGTCAGCCCAGAATATGCGTTCTATGTTGGATGGCGTGGCTGTCCGCCTTGATGAAAGTCGTGAGATTTCGCGCTATATGATTGGCCTGCTTGTCTTTCTTGGTTTGCTTGGGACGTTTTGGGGGTTGCTTGAAACGATTCAGGCGGTGGGATTCGTTGTCTCCGGCATTGATACCCAAACCGCCGACTTCACCCAGCTAATGAAAGAGTTCAAAACAGGGCTAGATGCGCCTCTATCAGGAATGGCAACAGCATTTTCATCATCATTATTCGGACTTGCCGGATCATTAATCCTTGGATTTCTTGATCTTCAACTAGGCCAGGCATCGAGCCGATTCTATTCCGATCTTGAAGACTGGCTGTCAACAATGGCGCGATTTAGTGATGGCGGCGGTAATGGGCTTGATCCTGCCATATCAATGGGGCTATCCGAAGAAGCCGCCGACCGGATGCTGGAATTAACGCGCCACATCAGCAAATCAGAGCAAGAGCGCGGGCAAATGCTACAAACAATGCAAGAGATCAATAAAACGCTGCTGACATTGCGCCAGAACCAGGATCAAAATCATCTGGTAGCCGAGGGGCTAGACGCGCTCCAGCAAGCAATGGCAACGCTGGCAAATAATATGGCAAGTGACCGCAAAGATGTTATTGATGCCATGACTACAGAGCTTCGGGCGCTATCAAGAGCGATTGCTGCTATTTCCAGAAGGGCGAATTAATGGCATTAGCACGCCGTTCATCACCGCGTGATCAGGGGCTGATCTGGCCAGGCTTTGTTGATGGTCTGGCGACATTGCTTATGGTCATCATTTTTGTCTTAATGGTGTTCTTCTTGATCCAGATTAACCTCGCCCAGCGGCTGTTAGGGCAGGACGAAGCGCTGACTGAATTGCGGCTTGAGATTAATGAATTAACCTCACTTTTGAATATGGAAAGAGAGGAAAATGACGCTCTCTCGCTGAAACGGCAACAGCTGCAAATTGCCCTAGATGAGAGCTATGCCAATGCATTAAGTTTAGAGGATCGCTTGGCATCTATGGAAAAAGCCTTGCTTATCCTCGAAGATGAAAAGCTTAGCCTGCTGGCTGAACGTGATGCTTTGGCAAGTGATAAAAATACGCTGACGGTTTCAAGAGATAGCTTGGAAGCCGAAACAGCCAAGCTCATCGCCGAACGTGATCTGCTGCTCGAAAAACTGGCTGAGATGCAAACTAATATTGATGGGCTGACGACACGCGTTGCCACCGCAGAGGAAGCCGAAGCCAGCGCCAATACTGAGATATCTGATTTGGAAGCGCGGCTTGCCAATATGGAAGACCGTATTGCCACGCTCTTAACCGAACGTGACCAAAGCAAACGCGATTTATCGGCTAGCCGCAATGAAATCCTTGAAATGACCACGGCCATGCTAGCGCTTCAGCAACGCCTGGAGCAATTGCAAGCCTTGTTGGATGAAAAAACAACAGAAGCCCGTGAAGCCAAGCAAGTTACCGCCAATTTGACCAGACAATTAAACGAAGCCCTTTCTAACAAAGTTGCTGAACTTACCCGCTTCAGGTCAGATTTTTTTGGACGTTTGCGTGAAGTACTGAAAGACCGGACAGATATCAAAATTGTTGGTGATCGATTTGTCTTCCAGTCAGAAGTCTTGTTTGAACAGGGTTCAGCCGATATTGGTCAGCAAGGTGAGAAGCAATTAGATGAATTAGCTAGCGCCTTAATGCAACTCACAGAGCAAATTCCAGATGATATAGACTGGATTCTGCAAGTTGATGGGCATACCGATAACCTGCCTATTTACACGACTGAGTTTAGCGATAATTGGGAGCTATCAACCGCCAGAGCCGTATCGGTTGTGCGCTATCTGGTCAAAAGTGGCATAGACCCTAAGCGCATGGCAGCAAATGGATATGGTGAGTTTCAGCCTATTGACCCTGCTGACACGCCAGAAGCCCGATCAAACAACCGCCGTATCGAATTTAAATTGACAAGCCGTGTTACAAAGTCACAAGATCAACCATAAGAATAAACAATAATACTTATGGTTAGTGATGGCTGGCAAAATACTCCTCTGGTGTTGCCTCATGTTCCTGTGCTCAAGTTGCAATGCTCACTACTTAGATATTCAAGATCATAAAAGATCAACATCAAGCCTTAATGACAATGCGTCTGAACAATTATCGCTGATGCTTGATCAGATGCTATCGGCACGCATTGATACCCTTGTTGCTAATGCTGATATGGGTGGTGTGAGTGGTGAGCCGCAACTTCTTGGCATGCCGGTTAGTAGTGAAGTGAGAATGGATTCTGTATCAATGGATGTGGCACAAATCCATGAATTTAACACCAATGGTCAGTTGCAATTAAATTGTTTTGGCGGTTATTGTGATGGGGCGCAATTTTCTGGCAATGTTGCGATTGATGTTAATATCAGTGCCAAGCTTCTTTCCATTCATAGCATCAATTTCGGTGATGATAACAATCTGTTTATGCTGAGAGGAAGCATTGAAAAACATTATGGTAATTCTGACCAGCTGTTACAGCCAGGCAAGGTTGCCATGATACTATCAACACCAAGTGAAGATATAACGCTAGACCAATCTGGCACTGTCGCAGTTTCACATCTGCCGGACAATGCAGACAGCGCCTTTAATGGTGCTGTTGAGTTATCACATGAGCTGAGCCAGAGCTATCTGGCAGGACAGATAAAATCGGTTAGTGATTAATGCCCCTCATGAATTACCCGTCATGAATTGCCTGTCATGAATTGCCCCTCATGAATTACCAGTCATGAATTGTAGTGACGCAAGTTTATGATAAATAGGGGAAGTGGCAAGCAACGCATCATGATCACCTGAGGCAACAAGCTGACCTTTATCCATAACCAGAATACGATCAGCATTGATGACGGTTGATAGTCGATGCGCTATAACAATGGTTGTTCGATTTTGCATTAATTGCTTTAACGCCTCTTGCACTTTTTGCTCTGACGCCGAATCAAGCGCAGAAGTCGCCTCATCAAGCAGTAATATAGGCGCATCTCTGAGCAAGGCTCTGGCAATGGCAAGGCGTTGACGCTGGCCACCCGATAATTGCACGCCTTTTTCACCGATAAGCGTGTGATAGCCTTGCGGCAAGTCGGCAATAAACTCTGCGGCATTGGCTTCCTGGGCGGCATGTTCAATCGCAGCAGGTGACGCATCAGGCTTACCAAAGGCGATATTATCATAGACCGATGATGAAAATAATGAGGCGTTTTGCGAAACCACTGCCATATGACCGCGCAAGTCATCCGTTGTCATATCATTTAGCGCAACCCCGCCAATAGTTATCTTGCCCGCCGTTGCGTCATAAAGACGAAGTAGCATTTTAAAAATAGTGCTTTTACCAGCACCGCTCTCACCAACAATAGCAATATTTTCGCCCTGCCCGACAGAAAAGCTGACCGCATCAAGTGACGATTGTTGCGGGCGGTTAGGATAATGAAACGTGACTTGATCAAAGCTGATAAAATCATTGATGTGATCTGCCGGAATGTCTTGCGGAAAGGCAACAGGTGATAAAGGTTCGGATAGGTAATCATTCTGCTTGAGCAATTCAGCAATGCGTTCTGCCGCCCCACCAAGCCGTTGCCACTCTCCGCCAATATCAGATAACGCCCCAACCGAAGTCGCCACTAATGCCGAATAAAAAACAAAGGCCGAAAGATCACCGGCACTAATCTCACCCTGAAGCAGATCAAGGCCACCAAGCCAGAGGATAAAGGTGATAGCGGCAAATACCAGAAAGATCACCATGCCGCTCATAATACCGCGCAAAAAAATGCGCTTGCGTGACGCATTAAAACTGTTTTCGGCAGCATCCTCAAACCGCTTAATCATGACATCACCACGACCAAAGGTGAGGATATCATCAATAGAGGACAGGCTTTCTTCTATTTCTATTGATAGATCAGCAATTCTGTCTTGGGCAATCCTTGACTGCCGCCGCAACATCCGGCCAATGACAACTAATGGCACGACGACTATCGGCACAACACCTAAAATAACAAGGGTCAGCTTTGGCGAGGTCAATATCACCATAATCAGACCGCCAACCAAGAGCAGAACATTACGCGCCGCCATCGACATGCTGGATGCCAAAATAGACTGTATCATGGTCGTATCAGTAGAAAAGGTTGATATGAGATCACCGCGGCGGCGATTTTCAAACCATGATGTCGATAGACCAATCATATGCCGATACATGGCTTTCCGAATATCAGATATGACACGCTCTGCAACCTTGTTGATGAGGACAGTCCGCATATAACTGCCCACGGCCAGAAGCGCCGTTATGCCGACACAAATCACGACAGCACGGTGCAATAATGTCTCCTCGCCCTGGCCAAACCCCGAATCAACAAGCAAAGCAATCCCTCGGCCAAGCGATAATAACGCAACCGCCACCATCACAATAGATAGAAGCGCCAGAATAATTTGCTTTTTATGCGGGACGATCCACGGCCAAAATACCCGCATAGAAGCAATAACACCAGTATGACCGATGCTATTATTTGCGCCTTGGTTTTCCTTATCATTGGGCATTTGTTCTGTCTTTAGTTCAGTCTCTGGTTCAGTCTGTGGTTGGCTGTCGGACAAATATTAATCTATCTTATTGTCACTATGTGAAATCATAATACCTGTCTTAACGGTTTTACTTAAAAAGGCAAAAGATAATTGGTCGCAGGAAAATCATGAGTTTAGGCTTGCATGGTTGCTCTGATTTGGCTATATAACCGCTTTATATTCTGCCTAACACAAAGAATTAATGGGCATATTAAGGATGATTACGATGAAAAAAGACATACACCCGGATTACCACACGATCAAAGTCATCATGACAGATGGCACTGAGTATGAGACACGCTCAACGATGGGCAAAGAAGGTGATGTTATTCGTCTGGATATTGATCCAAAGTCGCATCCTGCCTGGACAGGTCAGCACCGGATTGTTGATTCTGGTGGTCAGGTTGCCCGCTTTAATAAGCGTTTTGCAGGTCTTGGAACCAAATAAAACCTTCCCGTCTTTTTTAAGGCCGGTCTTGTAAACTTAATTTTTCATTCATATATAAGATTTGTTAATAGCCATAATGGTGTTAAC
>NZIT01000120.1 GCA_002691725.1 SAR116 cluster bacterium
TGCCGCGTCATGGCGCCTCTTGCCCTGTTGGGATTGGCGTATCATGTTCAGCCGACAGGCAGGCCATGGCGAAGATTACAGTAGACGGGATTTTCCTTGAAAAGCTGGAACATGATCCAGCGCGTTTCTTGCCGACGGTTGAAATGGACGAAGATGATGCGGTTGCCGTTGATCTTAATCAACCGATGGATAAAGTTCGCGCCCTGCTCAGCCAGCATCCTGTTAAAACGCGGCTCAAATTGACCGGAACATTGATTGTGGCGCGTGACAGCGCGCATGCCAAATTACAAGAACGGCTAGAGGCAGATGGCAAACTGCCGGATTATTTTTGCAACCATCCGATTTATTATGCTGGCCCTGCCAAGACACCCGAAGGCATGGCATCGGGCAGTTTCGGGCCAACCACGGCAGGCCGCATGGATAGCTATGTCAGACGCTTTCAAGAGGCTGGCGGGTCTATGATTATGCTGGCTAAAGGCAATCGTAGCCGCGAGGTGCGGGACGCCTGCGCCACCTATGGCGGATTTTACCTTGGGTCTGTCGGCGGCGCGGCGGCAAAACTCGCCCTTGATGCTATCCGTAAAGTAGAGGTGCTGGAATATCCTGAACTCGGCATGGAAGCTGTCTGGAAAATTGAGGTGGAAAACTTCCCCGCCTTCATCATTATTGACGATAAAGGCAATGATTTTTTCAATCTGAGCTAAGGCAATCCGCTAAACCGCTTAAAACCACACTACATGAAACTAAGCCCTATAAAACTAAGCCATAAAACAGAAAAAGCCCGGCAAAACCGGGCTCATTCAACATCATAATCCAACCAATTCAGCCCTGGCGAGCCTTCATCCGTGGGTTCTTTTTGTTGATGACATAAAGACGGCCGCGACGACGTACCACCTGACAGTGACGGTCGCGATTTTTCAGTGTTTTTAATGAGCTTGCTACTTTCATCGCTCTAACCTTTCTCAAGAACAGTTGGTGTGATACCGTCTGATGCCTGAAACGTCAAGCCGTAAATACCATTATCCCCTGATTTTCAGGTAAATAAGACCAAATTGCGGTTAATACGCGACGCCACAGCCAGCCAGCCCGCAATAGCCGTTTGGATTCTTATGCAGATATTGCTGATGATAATCCTCAGCCAGATAATAGGCATCTCTAAACCCAACCTCAGTCGTGATGCCAGCCATACCCTGATTGAGCAGTTTGCCAGCATAATGGGCTTTCGATGCTTTGACGATATCCATCTGCTCAGGCGTCGAACAATAAATGGCTGACCGATATTGCGTGCCGCGATCATTACCCTGCCGCATACCTTGGGTTGGATTATGCTCTTGCCAGAAACAGCGCAGAATATCATCAAGGGTGATCACAGCCGGATCATAGACAACCTCAACAATTTCCGTATGACGGGTAAGCCCCGAACAGACTTCCTCATAAGTCGGATTGGGAGTAGCACCGCCAGCATATCCAACCGAGGTCGTCCAGACGCCATCCAGCCCCCAGAACAGCCGTTCAGCGCCCCAGAAACATCCCATCCCAACCAAAATCGTTTGCATCTGATCAGGGAAAGGGGCAACGATTGGCCGGCCATGAACCGCATGTGGCTTTGGCGATAAAATAGCCATGTCACGCCCCGGCAGGGCGTCAATGGCATCAGGGACAGTCATTGGCTTGGCAAACAGCGATGACAACATAGCAAAGGCTCCATTTCTATAAATATCAGCTTACCCGTATATGGTTACCCTATATATGGTTAATGCTGGCGAGGCTGACAAGGTTTAATCGTATAAGGGGATTGCACGATTTGCGGTTTTGGCAGATCAGGATTTTGCCACCAGCGCGGCCACCCCCGGCAAGGTCTTGCCCTCAAGCCATTCAAGGAAAGCCCCACCAGCGGTGCTGACATAGCTAAACTGATCAAGCACATTAGCCTGATTAAGCGCGGCAATAGTATCACCGCCACCAGCAACTGAGATTAAATCACCCGCCGCCGTTCGCTTAGCCACATGTTGCGCTAGTTCTGTTGTCGCCTGATCAAATGGAGCAAGCTCAAAGGCGCCCATTGGGCCGTTCCAGATCAATGTCTGACAATCATCAATCGCCGTCTTGATCATTGCCACCGCATCGCCACCAGCATCAAGGATCATTTCATTTTCGGCCAATTTGTCATGCGCAAACTGCACCTTTCGATGCGGCGCATGGGCGGCAAAAGCTGTTGCGACAACACCATCCTGCGGCAAGATCAACTGGCAGCCAATAGCCGCCGCCTGCTGATGAATAGCTTTCGCCGTTTCGACCATATCTGGCTCTACCAAAGAGGCCGCGATATCATGGCCTTCTGCCATAAGAAAGGTATTCGCCATGCCGCCGCCAACGATAAGAACATCGACTTTGGCAACCAGATTTGTCAGCACATCCAACTTGGTGGATACTTTGGCGCCGCCAACAATAGCTCCAACTGGCCGCCGTGGTTGCCCTAATGCCGTATCAAGGGCAGATAATTCGGCCATCATCAATGCCCCCGCATAAGATGGCAGATAAGACGTTATGGCTTCAGTCGAGGCATGGGCGCGGTGGCTGCATGAAAAGGCATCATTGATATAGGCATCGACGCCTGCGGCCAAGACTTTGGCGAAATCATGATCATTCGCTTCTTCGCCAGCCGCAAAACGCAGATTTTCCAGCATCAAAATATCACCATCCTTCAATTCCGCCTTGGCTTGCGCCGCCGCATCACCAATAATATCGGCAACAAAGCGCACAGGCTGGTTAAGGGATTGCGCCAAAGCCTCGGCAACCGGAGCAAGGCTCATCTCAGGGTTGGGCTTGCCTTTCGGACGGCCGTAATGCGAAAGCACAACAATTTTTGCGCCATGCTCTGCCAATGCCTTTATGCCGCCAGAAATCCGATCAATGCGCGTTGTGTCAGTGATGTCACCATCTTGCATTGGGACATTCAAATCTGCTCTTATCAGTACGGTTTTTCCGCGCATCATTTGCGGCTCTACGGGAAGCGGAAGCTGTGACATACAATCCTCATAAATATAATTTCAACCGATGTAATAAGCCATTGCGACTATCTGGCTTTTCCCATAGCATGCTGACGGTAATCTTCCAAGATGAGTTTAATTGTCTTTGATTATGTTATCATTATTGGCAGAAAATCGCTTATGGCAAAATCCACTTCAAATCATTCGCACCATCGCCGCCTGGATGAGTTCATGCTTGGCTTGAAGCACGAAGCACCAATGCTGGTTGGGGTCATCCCATTCGGCTTGATTTTCGGCGCTTTAGGTGTCGAGGCTGGGTTGACGCCACTGCAAATCATGCTGATGTCGGTGATTATCTTTGGTGGCGTTAGTCAGATTATTTTTCTTGATCTAGTCGCAACCGGGGTTAATCCATATTTGATCAGCTCTACCGTGGGTGTGATTAATTTACGCCATGCGCTTTATTCAGCGCGAATAGCGCCGTTTTTCAGCCAGCTTAGCCTTGGCTGGAAAATCATTCTGTCCTATTTGCTGACTGATGAGGCCTATGCCATGACCATTCGGCGGTTTGAGACTCAGCCCCATCATCCTTTCATGCATTATCATATGCTGGGAACGGGGTTATGCCTCTGGATAAGCTGGCAGATCACAACAGTTCTGGGCATATTGCTTGGTGCGGCTATCCCGCCATCACTAGGGCTTGGCTTTGCTATCGCCCTCACCTTTATGACAATAATCATCCCCTATTGCACGCAATTTCCGCATCTGATCGCTGTCTTGGTTTCAGCTAGCATAGCCATATTTGCCTATGCCTTGCCGTGGAAATTAAACCTTATCATTGCCGCCATAGCAGGAATGTTAGCCGGATATCTGACCGAATCTTTGACTAAATCTGTGGCGAAGAATAAGGGGGAGGCATGATCTGGATCGCTATTATTATTTCTGGCTTATTCACGTTTGTGACACGCTTTGCTTTTATTGGCGGCTTATCTGGTCGTCAGTTGCCGCCACCTATTCGCTCATTATTGGCATATGTCACCACCGCAGTATTGAGCGCGTTAATCGCCTCAGATGTGCTTATCATTGATAATCATCTCAATCTGACAGAAAACCCGCAAGTACCGGCGCTTGTGATCGCCGGAATTGTCGCTTTATTATTTCGCAATATCGTTCTGACTATTGCGGTTGGATTGCTGGCATTATGGGTCGCGCGGCATATGATTTTTATCTAGCGATACGCTTACAGCAAAGCTCCCATGGCGGCGGCAGTATCTAGCATCCTCACGGAAAACGCCCATTCATTATCATACCATGCCATGACACGACAAAACCTTGGGCTCAACGCTTTTGTTTGATCTAATGCAATTACCGAAGACCGGGGATCGTGATTAAGATCAATGGATACTAACGGCTCATCCGTTATCCCCAATATCCCTTTCATCTGGCCTGTTGCCGCTTCCGCAAAGCAGGCATTAATCTCATCAACGCTGGTATCACGCCCAGCAATAAACTTAAGATCAACAGCCGACACATTAGGCGTTGGCACTCGCATGGCAACACCATCCAGCTTGCCACTCAATTCCGGCATAACCAGCCCCACCGCCCTGGCCGCACCTGTTGTTGTTGGGATCATGCTTTCGGCGGCAGCCCGGCCACGATAAGGGTCTACATGACTGTTATCCAATATCCGCTGATCGCTTGTGTAGCTATGAATGGTCGTCATAAAGCCTTGTTCTATTCCGATCGCGTTATGCAGAACCGACGCCATCGGCGCCAAACAGTTGGTCGTGCATGAGGCGTTTGAGACAACAATATGATCTGCGGTCAGCTGCTCATGATTAACGCCATAGACAACGGTCAAATCTGCTTCTTTTGCGGGTGCTGAAACCAGAACTTTTTTTGCTCCAACGGCGGTATGCGCAATGGCTTTATCACGGCTGTTATAGGCGCCAGTACATTCCAGCACAATATCAACATCAACAGCCCCCCAATCAAGATCAGCAATATGCCTTGTGTTCGTAATCCGCATAGGGCCTTTGCCAACATCCATCGTGTTGTCGTCAAAAGTCACCGGATGCTGAAAGCGGCCATGGACGCTATCATAGCGCATGAGATGGGCATTGGTTTCAATACTTCCTGTAATATTGAGTGCAACAATCTCAACATCTGACCGATTTTCTTCAATGATTGCACGCAATACATTGCGTCCAATGCGGCCAAATCCATTTATGCCCAAACGTATTGTCATAGTGCTATCCTTAAAATCATTTTTTGGAACTAGAGTGTTAATTCTTGAACTGTTTCCACAATATTTTCGACGGTAATGCCAAAATGCTTATACAGATCAGGGGCCGGGGCAGACTCGCCAAAGCTACTCATACCAATAAAGCCCTTTGGATCAGAAACATATCTATCCCAGCCAAAGCTGCTTGCGGCCTCAATCGCAACCCGTGGGGCGCGGCCTAACACCTTATGACGATAGGCGAGGTCTTGCTGCTCAAACAGCTCCCAACATGGCAAGGACACAACGGCTGCCTTCATGCCCTTTTCGGCAAGCTGATCAGCCGCGCTAACGGCTAGCGCGACCTCTGTTCCTGTTGCGATCAAGGTGACATCGCGCTTGCCGTCAGTTTCGCTCAAGACATAGCCGCCCATGAGTGATTTATTGAGCGAGCTGCTCTCATCACGAAGTGTTGGCGTGCTTTGCCGTGATAATGACAGCACTGATGGCGCATCAGAAATGGATAATGCCGCCTCCCAAGCCTCCGCCACTTCGACCGCATCAGCAGGCCGGAAAACATAAAGATTAGGGGTCGCGCGCAACATCGCCAAATGCTCAATCGGCTGATGTGTTGGGCCATCCTCACCAAGACCAATGGAATCATGGGTCATGACGTAAATCACCTGTTGCCGCATCAATGCCGACAGGCGCATGGCGCCGCGGGCATAATCAGCAAAGACAAGAAAAGTGCCGCCATAAGGCACCACCCCGCCATGCAGAGCCATGCCATTCATCGCCGCCGCCATGCCATGTTCACGAATACCGTAATAGACATAACGGCCTTTGAACTGTCTGGCTGAAACTGACTTTGTGTGTTCCGTTTTAGTCAGGTTAGACCCTGTCAGATCGGCTGATCCACCAATGGTCAGGCCTGTCGCCTCATTGATGACTTCCAAGGTTTTTTGTGAAGATTGGCGTGTCGCCATTTTCGGCTGGCTAGTCTTAAACTGTTGGCGCAATTGTTTTAACTCACGCCATAGTTTTTGTGGGTGAATGCCTTCAATAGCTTCATTAAAGCGCCGCGCTTTGCGTGATTGAGCGTATCGAGATTGCCATTCCTGATAGACATCAAGGCTACGTTCTGCCGCCTGTTTCCAGTCAGCCCGGACATCATCCGGAACAACAAAAGGCGCATGTGGCCAGCCCAGGGCTTTCCTTGCGCCGGCAATTTCCTCATCACCCAAGGGTGCGCCATGGGTTTTAGATGACCCGGCCAATGTCGGTGCGCCGAACCCAATCGTTGTTTTACACGCAATCAGCGATGGTCGTGAATTGGCCAGCGCCTTTTCTGTTGCCTTGGCAATCGCATCGGGATCGTGCCCATCAACCGCTTGCACATGCCAGCCTGCGGCACGAAAGCGAGCCAGCTGATTAGTTGAGGTTGAAAGCTCCGTTCCGCCATCAATTGAAATGCTGTTATCATCCCAAAATACGGTTAATCGTCCGAGCCGAAGATGCCCGGCCAGATCAATCGCCTCATGGCTAATGCCTTCTTGCAGACAACCATCCCCCGCAATCACCCATGTTCTATGATCGACAAGCGAGACACCAAAGCGTGCCGACATCAACCGTTCTGCCAGTGCCATACCAACTGAGGTAGCAAGCCCTTGTCCTAATGGCCCTGTTGTTGTCTCAATGCCGCTGGCCAGGCCATATTCAGGATGCCCTGCGGTGATAGAACCAATCTGGCGGAATTGGCGCAACTGATCAATCGTCATGTCAGCATAGCCGAGCAAATGATTGAGCGAATAATGCAGCATTGAGCCATGACCTGCCGATAAAACGAAACGGTCACGATCTGGCCAGGCTGGATCAGCAGGATTGATTTTAATGAATTGAGAAAACAGAACCGTTGCCACATCTGCCATTCCCATAGGCATGCCCGGATGCCCGGATTTGGCGGCTTGAACCGCATCCATAGAAAGAAATCTAATGGCATTAGCCATATGATTATGGCGGTCAGATGAAAGCTTTTGATTTGGCATGATACTTCTCTCACAGGCTAGCAGGCTAATTATGGTATCTTCTACCAACTCCTCGCCTTTGCTTCAACAATCTTATGCTTCATTCATTGTGATGAAGTGTATTCAGGCGCGTCATTTCTTGCGTTGCACCGAAAAATAGCGGCGTCCGTTGATGCAGGCTTTCAGGCGTTAGATCAAGAATAGTGTCTTTACCATTGGTCGCCATACCGCCAGCCTTTTCGATCAGAAAGCTAATCGGATTGGCTTCATAAACNAGACGCAAGCGGCCATCTGTANATCCTTCTCGCTTATCACCTGGATATAAAAAGACNCCGCCACGTTGAAAAATGCGCCACGCATCAGCAACCATNGAACCGACCCAGCGCATACGGTAAGCCTTGCCATAAGCGCCTTCTTTGCCTGCAAGCACTTGCCGCATCCATTCCTGAACAGGCGAAAACCAATGCTCGGCATAGGCCGCATTAATCGCGTATTCTTTTGTTTGCGTGGGGATAGAGACAGCGCCGCCAACAGCAACAAAGTTGTTTTTTCGGTCATCCAAAATAAAACATTGCGGGGCTTCATCGCTGGTGAAAGCAAGAATCAAAGTTGTTTGCGGCCCATAAACAAAAAATCCAGCGGCCAGCTGATCGCGTCCGGCACAGGCGATAGGGGCATCTTGTCGCGGCATTAATGAAAAAATCGTCCCGACGCTGACATTCACCGCGATATTGGATGAGCCATCAAGTGGATCGATTGCCACCATCACCTGCCCATCCTGACCTGTGGCGATAGGCTCATCTTGTTCTTCGGATAGAATATGTGATGCCGCCGTATGCTTGAGATGATTGATGATGATGTCTTCAGCCAGTACATCGAGCGTCTTTTGCTCATCGCCATCACTATTTTCAGCACCTGTTTCGGCGCCAAGATCATATTCAATCCCGCTCAAACGAATTGTGCTTGAAATTTCCATAGCAGCATTTGCCAGTTGGCTAATAATGCCGCCAATATCCTCACCAATGCGGCCATCCGCCAGACGGTTTTTAATATAATCCTCTAATGTCATCGGGCTTTTTGTCACTTATCCTTTAATAATATGCAATGTGAAATATACGATCCGCATATGTTACTTTTGATCAGCGCATAAGATATCATGATGATATCGGAAAGATCAGTGTTGGCTAGGCGGCAGACCAACAACAACACCCGGTTTAAGATGATCAGCATGCCATGCTTTTCTGCCAAATACATCATAAACCATAGGGGCAAAATGGTCTAAATCCTGCATCGCATAATTCGGGTCAAATGACATCTGATCCCAGCGTTCACAAAAATCAGCGCAGCTTTGCCAATAGGGATTATCTTTGAACTGATCACGCTCATCTGGATTCCAGTCATAATGATGGCCATAATATTTCATCTGAAATATACCATGTTTTTCAACCACCCATGACACTTCTTCCCGCACAAAAGGGCGGATAATTTCTGCCGCCATACGGTCGTGATTTTGTGGCGATAAGCCATCACCAATATCATGAATAAGCGCGGCAACGATCCAGTCAATATCAGCCCCGTCACGTTCTGCCCGTGTTGCTGATTGCAAGCCATGTTCAAGCCGCGAGATTTGATACCCTGACAGCGATTCTTCACCTTGCGCTGCTAATTGAGCCAGTATCCGTTTTGGGGTACCGTTAAGGTAATCCGCCTCTAGCTCATGCAGAAGCTGATAATCTTCGTATGTTCCTTCATCCATCCGCGTAAATGAAACTTGATCTGATCTATTCATTTTTCATCTCCACATTGCTTCTGTAAAAAAGGTATAGATAAGAATCCGCGATGGCAATATCTAAACGTCTTTACAACTGCGCTATCACATCATTATATTATCGTACCTCTTTACAAACAGAATAAGACATCATGAGCAAAATTACAGATTATTTGAATTCCATTGGGATCACCAATGTCGTTGAGGTTTTACATAACCCTGCTTACGACACCCTTTACGCGGAAGAAACCAACCCTGAGCTTGCTGGCTATGAGCGCGGCGTTGTATCAGAGCTAGGGGCTGTTAATGTTCTGACTGGTGAATATACAGGGCGCTCGCCAAAAGATAAGTATATCACCATGGATGATAGCACGCGCGACACATTTTGGTGGAATGGTGAGATCAAGAATGACAATAAACCCATCACACCGGATGTCTGGACAGAGCTTAAGCAAGCCGCCACCGATCAGCTATCGGGTAAGCGGCTTTTTGTTATTGATGCCTTTTGCGGCGCTAGCGAGGACACGAGACTAAGTGTCCGTTTCGTCATGGAAGTGGCGTGGCAGGCGCATTTCGTCAAAAATATGTTTATCCGCCCTAATGCCGATGAGCTTGCCGCCTTCACACCCGATTTTGTCGTTGTTAATGCATCTAAAACAGGGTTTGCCGATTACGCTAAACATGGCCTTAACTCTGAAACTTTCATTGCCTTCAACCTGACCGAAAATATGCAAATTATTGGCGGTAGCTGGTATGGCGGTGAGATGAAAAAAGGCATGTTTTCGCTGATGAATTATCTCCTGCCACGGCGCGGCATTGCCTCCATGCATTGCTCTGCCAATATGGGGCATGGCGGTGATACAGCATTGTTTTTCGGGCTTTCCGGAACAGGTAAGACAACGCTATCAGCTGATCCAGATCGCTTGCTAATCGGTGATGACGAACATGGCTGGGATGATCATGGGATTTTCAATTTTGAAGGTGGCTGTTATGCAAAAACCATCAATCTTGACCCCGAAAAAGAGCCTGATATTTATGCCGCGGTCAAACGCGATGCCTTGCTTGAGAATGTTGTTGTTAGCGATGATGGCAAGATAGATTTTGATGATGACGCCTTGACCAGTAATGGCCGTGTATCCTATCCGATTGAACATATTACCAACCGTGTCCAGCCCGTATCCAAGGGCGATCATCCTAAACGTGTTATTTTCCTGACCGCCGATGCTTTTGGTGTTTTCCCGCCAGTTAGCGTTTTGAGCCATGAGCAAATGCAATATCATTTCCTGTCTGGTTTTACAGCAAAAATGGCTGGAACAGAACGCGGTCTAACCACATCAGCGCCAACCTTTTCGGCATGTTTTGGTGCCGCTTTCCTAAGCCTTCATCCGACCGTTTATGCTGAGGTGCTGAATAAGCGCATGATTGATGCTGGCGCCCAGGCCTATCTGATCAACACTGGCTGGAACGGCAAGTCTGAGCGCATATCTCTAAAAGACACACGCGCCATTATCAAAGCCGTGCTGGAAGGCGCGCTTGATGGCGAAAGCACAACGAGCCTACCTATTTTCAATCTTGCTATGCCGCAGCATGTGCCGGGTGTTGATACATCTATTCTTGATCCACGCAACAGTTATGATGATGTTGAGCAGTGGCAAGACAAAGCCAATGATCTGGCCAAATTGTTTATCAGTAATTTTGAAAAGTTCACGAACACGCCAGCAGGTTCAGCCCTCGTCGCGGCAGGCCCTGTTATCAGCACATAATCATCAGGCTTGAGGCTGTTTA
This sequence comes from SAR116 cluster bacterium, assembly GCA_002691725.1. Classification (GTDB taxonomy): domain Bacteria; phylum Pseudomonadota; class Alphaproteobacteria; order Puniceispirillales; family UBA1172; genus UBA12202. The sequence goes on from NZIT01000120.1 coordinate 10,789, forward strand.
TTTAGAAAACCCCTGATTGCAGTAGCATTATTTGGCTAGATCGCCAGTAATGCGGCCAGGGATAATTTGTGCCAATTCATCAAAACTTAAACCAACCACAAGATGCGTATGACCAGCAGATGCCCAGACACGATCAAAGCGTCCTAACGCGCTATCTATCAAAATGGTGATGTCCTCGTTAAGCCCTATGGGTGACACCGCGCCGATAGAATATCCAGTCACCTCTTTGACATAATTAGCATCCGGCCGTTTTGGCTTGCCGTCAATAGCGGCAAGATCAGATAGCGCTTCAACAATACATTGGCGATCACCGCTGACTAAAGCCGCAATCGTCCAGATTTTACCTGTCGCGATCTCATCAATCGTAAAGATCAGGGTTTTGACGATTGCGCCGACTTCAACGCCGATAGCAGCAGCAGCTTCCATGGCACTGCGTGACGTCTCAGTAAGCTGAAGCAAGCGGTCTTCTAACCCTGCTTCAGCTATACACGCGCGGACATGTCTGGTCGCTTTGGTATTAACGTCATCCATCATTGATCGCCTGAATTAGCCGCCTGAATTAGTTACGTTGATCCACCGCCACTGCAAGCATACATAATATCTCAAACATCATTGAAACGCCTACCCAAGCGGTATTGCCGCTTTCATCAAATGGCGGTGATACCTCAACCAAATCTGCCCCGATCAAGTTAAGGCCTTTCAGTTGACGAACAAGCAGCTGCGCTTCTCTGGTTGTAAATCCGCCAATCTCAGGAGTCCCTGTTCCAGGGGCAAAGGCGGGATCAATGCAGTCAATATCAAAGCTGACATAGGTTGGCTGATCACCAACAATGGATCGTGCCTGCTTCATCACATCAGCAATAGTTTGATCAGCAAACTCATCCATAGTGATGATGGTAACGCCATTAGCACGCCCCCATTCGATGTCCTCGCCGTCATACATCGTGCCGCGAATACCAATTTGAACAACCCGTTTCGGGTCAAGCAAGCCTTCTTCTATCGCGCGTCTGAACGGCGTTCCATGCGTATATTTGAAGCCATCAAAATAGCTGTCAAACAAATCGGTATGGGCATCAAAATGGATCATGCCAACAGGCGCATCACTGGCGATACCGCGAAGCACTGGCAAGGATACCAAATGATCACCACCTGCCGTCATTGGCGTGATACCGCGTGATTTAACGTCTTTATAAAACGCCGTCACCCGTTCCATCGTATCGTTCAGATCAGCCGGATTAATCGGACAGTCACCCATATCCGCGCAATTCACCATTTTGAAAGGTGAGATATGTGAGACCGGATGCGTTGCTCTGATCATGGTGGACAGATCACGCAACTGCCGAGGGCCATGGCGCGCACCCGGACGATTAGTGGTGCCGCCATCCCATGGCACACCAACAATACCAATATCAACATCACCAATGCGGTCGTGGTTATCCTCAACGACAGGCAGGCGCATAAAACTAGGCACACCAGCAAATCGCGGCAAGACAGCGCCTGATACAGGCTCAAAAAAAGGATCGTTTTTCATCATTTCCCTCTATTCATCTAATGCTATATAAGTTGCTTTGACATCGCTATAACCTTCTAGTGCAAATAGCGATGATTCTCGACCAAAACCAGACCCTTTGACACCACCAAATGGCAGATCCGGCGGGATCAAGTTATAGGTATTCACCCAGACATTTCCTGCATCAAGGCGGTCAGCCATGCGATGCGCGCGTGCCAGATCGCGTGTTACCAATCCAGCCCCTAAACCATAGGGGGTAGCATTGGCACGACGTATCACCTCATCTTCGTCATCAAAGACCAGAACGCTCATCACCGGGCCAAAAATCTCATCCCTGACGACGGTCATATCATCCTGACATTCTGTCAATATTGTTGGCTCAACAAAATAGCCATTTTCAAAGCCTTGCGGCCGAACTCTTTGCCCGCCAACAGCACATTTAGCGCCTTCCTCAAGGCCTTTGGCAATCATGCCCATGACTTTGCCCAAATGATCCTCAGAAATCAGCGCCCCAATATCAACATCATCAGCCATGGGATCACCGACTTTAAGCGCGGCGGTTTTTTTAACCATTCGCGCGATTAACTCCTTAGCGATTGAACGGTGAACAAAAACTCTGGTCGCGTTGGAGCAGACCTCGCCAGCCGTATAAAAATTAGCCGCCATCGCCAATTCAACCGCCTTATCAAGATCAGCATCGGCGCAGATAATCAATGGCGCTTTGCCGCCCAGCTCAAGCGTCACCCGCTTTAAGGTATCGGCTGATTGCTTCATAATAATGCGGCCAGTATCAACGCCGCCAGTCAAAGACACTTTTGCAATGCCGGGATGCGCGCAAATCGCCTGCCCCATCCGATAGTCACCATGAATAATATTCATCAAGCCTTTCGGTAGCCCTGCATCTTCCATGATGGCGGCAATACGCATTGATACAAGCGGTGTCATTTCAGACGGCTTGAGAATGAAAGCATTGCCCATCGCCAGCGCTGGCGCCGATTTCCAGAGCGCAATCTGCGCCGGATAATTCCATGCCCCAATACCTGCACAAACGCCCAACGGAACCCGCCGCGAATAGCCGATAGCCCCCGGCCATTGGTGCTGAACCCCTGTATAGGTCATGATCGCCGCACCAAAATATTCAAGCGCATCAGGCCCTGATGGAACATCACCGCTCGCCGCTTCAGCATAGACTTTACCAACATCCTGGACTTCTAGTCGGGACAACTCATCATTGGCATCACGCAAGGCATGCGCCGCCCTGATCATGATCTGGCCGCGTTCCTGAATGGATTGCGCCGCCCATAGTTTCTGGGCTTCACTTGCCTTGGCAACCGCTTCATCAAGCATCTCAGTTGAGGCGCATGATACTTTAGCAATCACCTCACCTGTCGCCGGATAATATTTATCAATATAACTTCCATCACCATCGACCAGTGATCCGGCAATATGATTTTTGATAATAGTTGTCATTGTTACTTGATCCTCTAAATGCATTCACGATAGCATAAGTTTATATATAAGAAAGGCATAAGATGACAAATCTATCAATCCTCCGCCACCTTTGTTTTGCTGATCATATCGTCCCCCTTGGTCACCCAGAACGTCCTGATCGTATCAAGGTGATCAATGCCATGCTTGATGATGATTTTGCCGATATTCCGCAATCAGAATGCCCGTTAGCAGAAACTGAGCATTTGCGGCTAGTCCATAGCGCTGCATATATTGATGCAATTGTGGCGGCCGCACCAAGCGACGGCATGATCAGTTTGGATGGCGACACGCATATGTCAGAAGGCTCTCTTAATGCCGCATTGGCAGGGGCTGGCGGGGCAGTCGAAGCCACACAGCAGGTACTGACTGGCGGTAACGATATTGAGCGCGTCTTTGTTGCCTCACGCCCACCGGGGCATCACGCTGAACCTGAACAGGCCATGGGGTTTTGTTTGTTCTCAAACGCTGCGATTGCCGCTAAATATGCCATTGATACGCATGGGCTTGATCGGGTCGCGGTGGTTGATTTTGATGTCCATCATGGCAACGGCACGCAAGCCGCGTTCTGGTCTGACAGCCATTGCGTCTTTGCCTCAAGCCACCAGATGCCGCTATACCCCGGAACTGGCGCGAAAAGTGAGACTGGCGTTGGCAATATTTTTAATGCCCCTATCGACCCCGGCACCGATGGCGCGGCTATCACGCAAATCTGGCGTGATCATTTATTGCCGCAAGTGGCGGCTATGGCGCCTCAATTAATCATTATCTCGGCAGGCTTTGATGCGCATGAAAATGACCCACTTGGCGGCTTGCGGATGCAGGATGTCGATTTTGGCAATATCACCACCATGATCAGAGACCTTGCCGATCAACATGCTGACGGGCGTATCGTTTCTATCCTCGAAGGCGGTTATGATCTGGATGGATTACGGACATCGGCGGCCGCGCATCTAAACGCTCTGCGCTAGAGCAATGCCAGCATTATTACAATCCTTTTAGCGTTCAAGCGCGAGCCTCACGCCTAGCGCGATAAGTAGTCAAACATGAGAGGGTATCCTTCGTTATGCCCCCAAACTCACCGCTTCATGGTTAGGCTGATGGCGATAGCGGCAATAATTAGCCCGATTATGCCAGCCATGGTTAGGGTTTCCGCGAATAATAGCCAAGCCATTACCATGGTAACAGGCGGCGATAAATAAATCAGGCTTGCCACCTTGGCCGCAGGAATACGCCGCAGAAGCAAAAACATCAACCCATATGCCGCCACAGAAACAATGACCGCAAGCCAGATAATCGCAAAAATTAATTCCCCATTCCATGTCGCTTGAAAGCCTTCAAAGCCGAAAGCCATCGGCATCAAAATGATCAGCGAGGCAACACTATGCCAAAAAGTCACAAGCATAAGCGACGCTTGATTATCGCCTTGATTAGTGGCTTTACGGTCGATCAGCGAGGCAATGCTAATGGCAATAACTGAAATAAATGGCAGAAGATAAGCGATAGGCGCGCCGCCAAGCGCAATGCCATCACCAATGACAATCCCAACCGCCAGCAATCCAAGGGCAAGCCCGCCCCATTCACGCGGTGAGACAGCCTCCCCTGTCATGCGCGCAGACAGCGCCCCCGTTAAGATCGGTTGAAGCGCCGTGATAAATGCCGTCAGCCCAGCCGACAGCCCAAGATTAATCGCCCCCAAGACAGCCGACAACCAGACCGCATGCGCCATTCCGCCAACAATGAGATGCCTGATGAGGACGCGCGGCGGGATCGCCTGCCATTTTCGCAGCACCGAAACCAACACAGCCAACAGCAAGACGACAAGCAGATATCGCCAAAATAAGATGGTAAATGGCCCTGCATAGGCAAGCCCATATTTTGCGCCAACAAATCCTGAACTCCAAACAACAACAAAAAGACCACTAAGGATTATGTTTGATTTCAACCCCATAACAGCCGCGCTGCGCGATGGGTTTGAATGATGCCATTGCTTGCGGCATCAATTTCATGGGTTTTGATTGTCTTATCCGCCTTTTTAGTTAGCTTATAGCCAACCATACGCCGCTTATCCACTCAACCCAAGCCCTTTAATG
>NZIT01000121.1 GCA_002691725.1 SAR116 cluster bacterium
GCAATGATAAATAGGGTAGTTGTTCCTGTTAGAGATGATGGCAACGCAGAACGTGTATTGCGTCACGCGATATCTCTAGCCAATAACGTCAATGCCCATATTATTGTGACGCATTGCCGCTTACGACCCGAAGATATGCTTCCCTACGGCGTTCCGATGTCGCGTGATATGAAAGCCCAGATTATGACGCAATCGGCATCTGTTCTTAATATGGCGGAAACAGTTATGCGCAAAGAGGTTGAGGCAATCTGTGCCTCAGCTGGCGTTAAAATGTCAGATAAACCTATCCCTGATGCCGTTACCGCGCAGTTTATCGAAGCCGAAGGCAGGCAAGTTGACGTGGTGCGTCGGCATGGCCGTCTTGCTGATATTGTTGTTGTCGCAAAGCCTGAGGTTGATCGTAATTTGGGTGCAAATACGCTCAAAGCAGCTCTCTTTCACACAGGCAGACCAGTTTATATGTGTGATGACACGATGCCAGATGAGAGTATGGGATTTGATCAGATCGCTTTGTGCTGGGATGGATCAATTGAAGCCACACGTGCGGTTGCTCAATCTTTATGGCTAATGAAAATTGCTAAGAAGGTGAATATCTTAACGGTCGGAAATGATCATGTTCAGATACCACCTGAGGAGCTTCAATTATATCTCAGTGAGCATGATATCAAGTCTGATATTATCATGGTTGAGGCGTCTGGTTCTATCGGATCGTCTTTAATGAAAGTAAGTGTATCATGTGGAGCTGAAATAATTATTTTAGGTGCCTATGGTAATAATCAGTATTTTGAGAGAGTATTAGGAGGAGTGACTCAACATTTTGTTGATCATGCATCACGGCCTTTGGTCTTGGTGCACTAGTGAGTATGGCAGTTAAGTAAATTGTAAAAATTTACACTTTTCATATTATCACTTTTTATTAGTCTGATTGATGGTTTCATCTTTCAAGCAGTCTAATTGATAAGACGTCAATAGCTCTAAGAGGAGGACTAAATGAGCATTTTGAAAAAACTAGCCACTGGCTTTGTTGCCACTGGTATGACTATTTCAGCAATGTCTGGATTTGCACTTGCAGATGGGCATGGCTGGAAGCCAAATAAGCCAATTGATTTCATTATCATGGCTGGTAAAGGCGGTGGTGCCGATAAAATGGCGCGTCTGATGCAGGCTATCGTTGAAAAAGAAGGCTTTGCAGACCGTCCATTGGTTCCAACAAACAAGTCAGGTGGTTCAGGCGCTGAGGCATTAATCGCCGCTAAATCAGCAAATGATCCTGATCATACGATCATGGTGACACTGAACTCATTCTACACAACACCTCTGCGTCAGCCGGGTCTTGATGTTGATGTTCTGACATTTGCGCCAGTTGCCCGGATGGCCGAAGATACATTCCTTTTGTGGGTTCACAAGGATAGCGGTATCACATCATTCGAACAGTGGTTAGAAGTAGCAAAATCAGAAGGCAAAAACTGGGTTATGGGCGGAACAGGTTCAAACTCTGAAGACAACATTATCACTGACTTCCTGAATGATAATTACGGCCTTAGCATGAAATATATCCCATACAAAGGTGGGGGTGCTGTTGCCAAGGACGTTGCTGGTAAGCAGATTAATTCATCTGTGAACAACCCATCAGAAGCTCTTGGCTTCTATGAGTCTGGTGACATGGTTGCCCTTGTTGCCTTCACTGATGAGCGTCTGCCAATGTTCCCAGATGTCCCAACACTTCGTGAAAAAGGCGTCGATTTCAGCTATTTCATGCAGCGTTCAGTTGTTGGCGCACCGGGTATGTCTGATGAGGCAGAAGCCTATTATTCAAACCTCTTTGAGCAGGTTTATAATTCAGCCGACTGGCAGGATTATAAGGGCAAAAAGTCACTGATGGGTGAACTCATGTCAGGTGATGAGCTTATGGCTTACTGGGAGTTGCAGCGTGCTAATCATGAGACTATTTTGCGCGCTTCAGGTGCTATTCAATAAATAATTAACATCATAAGGGTATATAGGGGGGAAGACTAATGCGAAGGGCTGAAATTGTAACAGCGTTTATTTTGGGGATATTCTCTATATACCTTATGTGGAAAAGCGGGGATCCACCTGCTTGGAATCCAAGCATTCCTCGCTTTGCCAATATCGGTTTTGGTGAAACCGGGACACCAGGCAGCGGCTTTTGGCCGTTCTGGCTCGGTTTCATCATGCTGATATGCACGATCTGGATTGGAATAAACTGGGTGCTGAAACGGTCTCCACAATCAGTATCAGAAGAACCTTTCCTGGATGATTTTGGTAAGAACATGTTTCTTACGGTCGGTGGAGGCTTAATCGGATTTCTAATCATGATTCATATTGCCGGTTTTTACGGGGCGATATTGCTATTCATGATTTACTACTTAAAGTTTTTAGGTCGGCATACGTGGTTTTTAACCTTAACGATTTCGACTGCTTTGCCGGTTGTTAGTTTCTTCTTTTTTGATGTGGCGATGCGAATTGTCTTACCAAAAGGGTATCTGGAGCCGTTATTTATTCCGCTCTATGACATCTTTCTTTAATGATAATTAAATAATTTAAGTTCGGGGGAAATCTTAAGATGGAAGTGCTAGGTCATTTATTTGAAGGAATATTAATAGCGCTAGAGCCTGTTAATTTGGGTTTAGCCATTATCGGTGTTGTTATTGGTCTGTTTGTTGGCGCCATGCCGGGGTTGGGATCGGTTAATGGTGTTGCGATATTGCTTCCATTCACATTTGTTATTCAGGGGTTTACAGGTGGTGCGACGTCACCAATGATCTTTCTGGCCTCGATCTATTATGGGGCTATGTATGGTGGGGCGATATCNTCGATAACGCTTGGCATACCNGGGGCGTCNACGGCGGTCGCAACCACATTTGATGGCCGGCCATTAGCGATGAANGGGCAGGCGCATGTTGCCTTGATGGCGGCGGCCNTAGCTTCNTTTNTNGGNGCGACGATTTCAAANATCTTATTTACCGGTTTTGCCCCNCTATTGGCGTCGGTTGCCTTGAACTTCGGTAATCCNGAGATTTTTGCNCTCATGCTTCTGGCATTTGCTACATTTGCNGGACTTGGTGGTGATGATTTTCCCAAAACAATTTTTTCCATCTGTTTCGGGCTGGCGCTATCGGCTGTCGGGTTTGATATTATTTCAGGTGAACCAAGGCTGATTTTCTTTGATATNCAGGGCTTTTCGCATGGGATTCGCTTCCTTGTACTGGCTATTGGTATTTATGGAATTGGTGAGATGCTGTGGACGATTAACACGTCACGTTATGGCTCATCTATGTCGAATGTTGAGGTTAATTTTGCCAGTATTGTTTATGCTCTCAAGCAGTTTAAGGGCGCTTGGAAAGGCACATTAATCGGCTCATTTATCGGCTTCTTTGTTGGTATTCTGCCGGCGGCTGGTGCTACGCCTGGATCACTCATGGCATATGGCGTGACCAAGATGACATCAAAAGACCCAAGCAAATATGGCAAAGGTGTTGTTGACGGTGTTGCTGCGCCTGAAGCGGCAAATAACTCTGCTTCCACGGGGGCCATGTTGCCGATGATGACGCTTGGAATTCCAGGCTCGCCAACNACNGCGGTTCTGCTGGCGGGGATGGTCATCTGGGGGCTGCAGCCGGGGCCATTGCTGTTCACTAATCAGCCTGATTTTGTCTGGCCATTAATCGGCTCATTCTATATCTCAAACTTTGTTGCCGTGGCGGTCAATATTATGTTCATTCCAATTTTCCTTTGGATGTTGCGGATGCCATTTACAATCCTTGCGCCAACGATTTTTGTGTTGTCACTGGTTGGTACTTATGCCGCGTATCTGGATATGTTTGATGTCTGGCTAATGGTACTGGTAGGCTTTGGCGGCTTCTTTATGCGGATATTGGATTATCCTGTTGCGCCGGCGGTTCTGGCTATTGTTCTTGGCCCTATTGCCGAGCCAACATTACGTCAGACATTGCTCCAATATGAAACCTTTACGATCTTCTTTACCAGGCCGATAGCAGGGCCAATTACCATTTGTGCAGTTATCTTGATCTTTTTACCTGCTATCCAACTGATCTTAAGGAAGATGCGTAGCAAAGCCTGATGCAGGGTGATGATGGTAACCCCACCTGCCAATAAGGGGGCTGATGATGCCTATCATGCATGGGCACCGGGGATTACGTCATCAATTCCGCCACATCTCAAGCCATTAATCACGGTGTTTCAACCTGACAACAGCGTGATTTCTTATGCTGAGGCTAAAGAGGCGGCACAATTATGCGGCCTGCCTGAAACTGATCTGGCGATATTACATGTCGATCGGCTGATTATTCATGAATTGCTGTTGCGTGTGACATCTGATCTTTATGTTCCTGATGGCCCTAATTATGCAGATTTGGGCATATCNCTGCGNTCAATGGTGGATACCATTTATCAGCGCCATATNATCCCCAAGATGGATGAATACAAGCATACCTTCGCCAAGGTTAAGGCGTATATACAAAAGCATTTGCAAGACATTCTGGCCGANAGCATGACCTCTCAAGTGACAACCGATAGACGGCTTTTTGGTCTCTTGCCCGGTGAGACAAAGCAAATCAAGCCAGATGATGAAGCCCGTGTTGCTATATGGAAAGATGCGGCTACGACAGCGGCTGATAACACCTGCATTGCGAGTTGCTACAAGGCGCTTATAAGGCTTGGCTCAGCAATGATGGGGCGACAAGGTCGGCTGATTGCTGATCAGAATATGATTGCGGAATTGGCTAGCCGTCTGGTTTTTCACGATTATGGCAGCGTTCAAGTCAGAAAAATGATCTCAGCGGATTTTAGAGAAGCGGTGATAGCCGAAGGATATCGTTTTCTGCCGCCTCAGCAAAAGCCTGTGGTCATGAATACGAAAGGCGCATCCGCNGCCGGCAAAAGTACACTGCGTCCAAAACAGCGACAATTAGCTAGCAAAATCAATACAAGCTGGGAGGATTATGCTGTTATATCGCCTGATTACTGGCGCAAATATTTGATTGATTATGACTCGCTTGGTGATGATTATAAATATGCCGCTATGCTGACAGGATATGAGCTGACCATGATTGATCGCAAGCTGGATCAGTATATGGCGGAAAAAGCAGCAGCTGGAACAATGCCGCATTTGCTCATTGATCGCTTTCGCTTTGATAGTTTTGATACGAATGCAGAAGGTGATTATCAAAGCAGTTTGCTGACCCGATTTGGTGATGTGGTGTATTTATTTTTTGTCATTACGGCACCGCANCAAACCGTTGAGCGNGCNTGGATGAGAGGCTTNTCNACCCAGAGATATAAGGCTGTTGATGATCTGCTCTACCATAATATTGAGGCNTTTACAGGTATTCCTGATCTGTTTTTNTCNTGGTCGCAAGTCCCCAATAAAATNATTCATTTTGAGTTTCTTGATAATGATCAGCCGCTAGGTGAGCCGCCACGCACCATAGCTTTTGGCACAAATAAATCCATGATCATTCTNGATCCTGTTGCGCTTTGTAATATTGATCGTTATCGGCATGTCAATGTTGATGCTAAGACACCTGANGATGTTTTGATGCCATTGGCGACACCGCCATATCAATTTATTCAATCTTGCGTCGCGTCTTTGGATCAGGTCACCTTTGCTGATTTTCATACAGCCGATGTTTATGGCCTGATAGAACAAGGGCAATGGCGCTATTTCAATCTACGCCTTTGCCCCAAAAATAAAGCATTAACTCATATTATTGCCAGTCTTGGTTCGGTTGATCAGGCTACCCACTCGCAAGCGTCAGATGCTGGCTCACTCCCTGTTTTTGATGCGAGGGCAGAACATAATCATACGGTTGGTCAATGGGCTGATGGCATTTGATTAGCTCTTTACGATAAACCTGAATTGAGACATGATGTGAAGCTATGGATGATTTGGATAATAAAGATGATTTGCCGCGCCGCTTGTTCACATCAAGCCATTGGGGCAGTTATTCCGTATCGGTTGAAAATGACCGCGTGACAGGGCTTGAGCCACTGGAGACAGATAAAGACCCGTCACCTATTGGCGCTGGCATTATTGATGTTCTTGACCACCCGACACGTGTTACCGCGCCGATGATAAGAAAAAGCTGGTTAGACGCTAAATCAAGCGGCTCTAGCGGCATTAAACCTGAATTACGCGGCCGTGATAGCTTTGTTGAGGTGAGCTGGAATGAAGCGGAGAAGCTCGTCGCTGGTGAGTTATCGCGTGTTATCAAAGATCATGGCAATGAAGCTATTTTTGCAGGCTCATATGGATGGGCAAGCGCTGGCCGTTTCCATCATGCCCAAAGCCAAATCCATCGATTTTTGAATTGCGTTGGCGGCTATACTAAATCGGTAAATACATATAGCTTTGCCGCCGCTGAGGTCATTGTTCCCCATGTTATCGGTCATTTTCGTAACTATATTTATGGCCAAACAAGCTGGCAATCTGTTGTCGAAAACACCGAGCTGTTTGTCGCCTTTGGTGGCCTTCCTGTTAAAAATGGTCAAATCGGCCAAGGCGGATTAGGCAATCATATTCAACGGCCAGCAATGGAGGAGGCGGCAAAACATGGCGTCTCGTTTGTGAATATCTCACCCTTGCGGCAAGATGTGATTGATCAGCTCGATGCCGAATGGATGCCGATCCGTCCTAATACAGATACCGCCCTGATGCTGGCGCTTTGCCATACCCTTATTACCGAAGAACATTATGATCAGGCTTTTATCAATACATACACGGTTGGCTTTAGCGCATTTGCCGAATATATATTGGGAAAACATGATGGTATTGCCAAAACCGCGAGCTGGGCGTCAAAAATCACCGGCATTGCGGCTGATGATATTTCAGCGCTAGCGCGGCAGATGACATGTCAGCGTACTATGATCAGTTTAAGCTGGTCACTTACCCGTCAGCAATATGGAGAAGAGCCGTATTGGGCTGGCATTGCTCTGGCCGCGCTTATTGGTCAGATCGGATTGCCAGGTGGCGGTTTTGGCATGGGCTATTCGGCGGTTAACACCGTTGGTCATAATATCAGCAATCTCAATTTTGCGGCATTACCGCAAGGTCAGAATGCGGTAGACAGCTTTATTCCTGTTGCCAGAATTAGTGATATGCTGCTCTATCCGGGTCAGTCGTTTCGCTATGATGGCGGCACCTATACCTACCCCGATATTCGTCTTATGTACTGGGCAGGCGGTAATCCGTTTCATCATCACCAGGATTTAACCCGAATGGTCAAGGCGTGGCAAAAACCTGATACGATTGTTGTTCATGAATGGTGCTGGAATGCTAATGCTAAACATGCTGATATCGTATTGCCGTGTACGACATCGCTAGAACGCCAGGATATCGCCATGACGCCGCGTGATAATCATGTAGTTTCTATGGATCAAGCGATCCCTCCCGTTGGGCAGGCGCGAGATGATTATGATATTCTTACCGGAATAGCCAGAAATATGGGGTGTGATGATGCCTTCACCGAAGGCCGTAATGCTGAGGAATGGCAACGCTGGCTCTATGATTTGTCGCGGCAATCGCTATCGCAATTTGGCAAAGAGATGCCTGATTATGTGGCGTTTCGCAAAAAAGGATTTTTTACCTTGCCTGAAGACGATGAGCCGATGGTTTTGCTCAAAGATTTTCGGGATGATCCTGAACAAAACGCTCTCCAAACCCCATCTGGCAAAATTGAATTAGCGTCTGAACGGATAAAGAGTTTTGATTTAGAGGACTTTCCGGGGATGCCATATTGGCAAGAACCTGATGAATGGCTGGGTGTTGCTGATTTAGGCGGGCAACTTCACATGATCAATAATCAGCCGCATACAAAACTACATTCCCAACTGGATCATGGCAAGGTTAGCCGTGCTGAACGCATTGATGGGCATGAGCCTGTTATTATTAATCCAGCTGATGCGGCGAGACATGGTATTGGTGACCGCGACTTGGTGCTTATTAAAAATGCTCGTGGCACGATGGTTTGCGGGGCTATTCTTAGCGAAGATATCATGGCAGGGGTTATTCTGGTCAGCACGGGCGCATGGTATGATCCTGATCATGATGGCTCGCTTTCATGCAAGCATGGCAACCCGAATGTGTTGACGCCCGATATTGGCACATCTTCCTTGGCGCAAGGGCCGGCGGCACATAGCTGTCTTGTAACTATTGACCGCTGGCAAGGTGGTGATATTGATATCACCGCGCATCAGCCTCCTAAAATCGAAACTGAGACAAAAAATAGCAGCTAGACGGCTTGCTTAATATGTCGGGATTACTTACCTATATGGTAAGTCGGCTGTAATATATGGCCATTTGACACCAGAGGAGGCAAAACTAATGTCTGGACTACGTTACGCATTTATTAAAGCCAATTGGCACAGTGATATTGTTGATCAGGCTTTGGTCGGATTTCAGCAGGAAATACCAGCTGACCAGATTGATGTTTATGATGTTCCGGGCGCGCTAGAAATCCCTCTAGTTGCTAAAAAATTGGCTGAGAGCGGTAAATATGCTGCGATTGCCGGATGCGCCTTTGTTGTTAATGGCGGGATTTATCGGCATGATTTTGTTTCCGCGACCGTTGTTGATGGCTTGATCCGCGCGTCGCTGGATACAGATGTGCCTGTGCTGTCGATTGTCTTAACGCCGCATAACTTCCAGGAAAACCCTGAAATGATTGAGTTTTTCGCCAAGCACTTTGTGAAAAAAGGTGTTGAAGCGGCTCATGCCGCGATCAGGATCACGGCGCTTGACGCAACTCTATAATGGGGCGCCGCGCCATTACTATCTGAGTAATTTGATCAGTGCCGATGTATCATTGCGGCCAAAACCGCGATTAGATAGTTGTGCATAATACTGCGCGACCAATGCGGTCACTGGCAGGGATGAGCCATTTTTCTTGGCCTCTGTCATGCACATGCCCAAATCCTTGATCATCCAATCCAGCGCAAAGCCAAACTCAAACTCATCAGCTGCCATGGTGGAACCGCGATTAACCATTTGCCATGATTGTGCCGCCCCGCTGGAGATAACATCAAGCACCTTTTCCATATCCAGATCAGCGCGTTGACCAAAATTAATGGCCTCTGATAATCCCTGAACCAATCCAGCGATACAAATCTGATTGACCATTTTGGTTAATTGGCCAGACCCCGATGCGCCAACCAGAATAACCTTGGCCGCATAACAGGAAATGATCGGCATGGCTTTATCAAAAATATCAGCCTCACCACCGCACATGACGGTTAATTTGCCATTTTCAGCGCCTGCCTGCCCCCCCGAAACAGGAGCATCAATCATATGAAGCCCAAGCTCTCTTGCCGCCGTATCGAGAGTTATTGCGGCCTCTGCTGAGGCGGTTGTGTTATCCACAAAAATACTGCCAGCCCTCATGCCAGAAAAGGCGCCATCAGCACCTGTCGTCACAGCATAAAGGTCTTGATCCGCACCCACACAGCAAAACACAATATCTGCATCATGCGCCGCTGCCGCCGGGGTCGCCGCCATCTTGCCGCCATGCTCTTTCACCCAGGCTTCGGCTTTTGCCGATGACCGGTTATATACCGTCACCTCATGGCCACCCTTTTTCAAATGTCCTGCCATGGGATAACCCATTACGCCAAGCCCCAGAAAAGCAAGTTTTGCCATGATATATTCTCCTCGTTTTGAATGATGATATGTACCATTCCTATCCTAGCGCGGTCAGACAAAAGGCGCAATCTGATGCTAGACAGTCATATTAATTAGTGCCATGTTTGGTCTCAAATTAGAAACGGAGATATCCTTATGATCCTTAGAACTTCTATGCCATCGCCTTTTGGCCGGATGGTCAAGATTGCGGCTGATGTGATTGGCATGATAGCTGATATGTCAGTTGTATCTGCTGATACCAATGATCCAAATGATAATTTGCGGCAACAGAACCCGCTTGGCAAAATCCCGACCTTATTGGTTGGTGATGATATTCTTTATGACACTCGTGTTATTTTTGATTATTTTGATCAGCTTTCTATGGAAAAACATGGCAAGAGCATTCTGTTCCCCGGATCAGGAATGGATATTATCCGTGAAAAAACCCGATTAGCGCGGGTGATCGGGATGCTGGATGCTGGTATTCTGGTCGTCTATGAGAGCCGCTTCCGCCCTGAAAATATGCGTGTTGACAGTTTTGTTGAATACCAGCTTGAAAAAGTCACGCGCAGTTTTGCTGAAATTAAAGCAGAACATCCAGTCTATGAAAATGGGGCGGCGCCGACAGCATCAGATATAGCGCTGGCTTGCGCGCTTGATCATTTTGATTATCGCAAGCAACTTGACTGGCGCGATCACTGTCCGTCATTGGCGTCTTGGATGATTGATTTCTCCAATGCTGTGGCAAGTTATAAGCCGACTTTACCAGATGATATTGATGTCGCTGATTGGCGATAAATTTTTGCTAAAAACAGGATTAAATAATAATACTATATAAAGTGTTAATTTAATGAATCCTTATCAAACTGGCACGGTGAGAAATTGCCGTGCTTTTTTTATTATTTAATTACATATAGAAACGCCTTGACGTTAGTATATTAAATTAGCCTATTCATTTGCATTAGTAGTTGCTTATATAAATGATCATCTTCTTTAATTTGGTTAATATATAATTAATCAATAATTGTCCAAATTTGCTTTTTGGTAGGCAACTGTGAGGACAATCATGTCGGTAAATTCGCTATTATTATCCCTTGATGAAATGGGAGACCACGATCTTGGTAAAATTTCTCATTCCGAAGATGGCCATTGGGTATTAGGAGATGACAGTCATTTTCCTATTCAGATTGACCCATTATTAAATATTGATGAGATCCTTATCTACGGAACTTTTGTTAAAACATCAGGCGAGCCGATTTATACGCCTATTCTGACCTCAATGATGCTTGAAAATATGGTTGGAACAACACTTGATGGATATGGAATATGCCCTGGGCCGGTGACATTTTCCATCTATTCAAAAATATCTATTTTTGCCATGACGCCAGAACAGATGATTGAACTGATCGCTGGTATGCGTCAGTTAATTGATTACATTCGTATATCAACGGCGGTATCAGGTGATTATGTTGACCTGCCAGATCGGCATGAAAATGATACTTTATTGCCGCCCGGAATGGTGCATTAATGGTGATCTGATTAATCTGCCATAAATTAGGAAGCAACTGATTTTATATTGGATTTTTATGAGCTAGCCGCGTATCACTAAAGAAAAGGAGAAATAAGATGGCAAGCACATATGATTTTGATCTGATCACCATTGGCGGTGGTTCTGGGGGCGTCAGAGCTAGTCGCATTGCCGCCAACCACGGCGCAAAGGTGGCGGTTGTTGAGGAAGACCGTTTAGGCGGCACTTGCGTTCTGCGTGGATGTGTGCCGAAAAAGCTGCTTGTATATGGCGCTGGTTTTGCCAGTGATTTTGCTGATGCGGCTGGCTTTGGCTGGCAGGTATCAGAGCCTGTTCATGATTGGCCTGCCTTAATCAAAGCCAAAAATGATGAACTTGATCGGCTAGCTGGCATTTACTGCAGCATGCTGGATAATGCCGGAGTCACGGTTATAGAAGGCCGCGGCGTTATCACAGGCGCCCATGAAGTCACGGTCAATGGCAAGACATGGACGGCGGAACGTATCCTGATTGCTGTTGGCGGCTGGCCACATATCCTTGATATACCGGGGATGCGTGATCACGCCATTAGCTCAAACGAAGCTTTGGATTTGCCGCAACGCCCTGATCAGATTGTCATTCATGGAAGCGGTTATATTGCCGTTGAGTTTGCTGGTATATTTGCTGGTTTTGGCACAGAAACGCATTTGGTTTTTCGGGCTAGCCAACCCTTGCGCGGATTTGATCCTGATATGCGGCAGGGGCTGATGACGGCGATGCAAGACCGCGGCGTTATCCTTCATGCGGGGACAA
>NZIT01000122.1 GCA_002691725.1 SAR116 cluster bacterium
AACACTTGAAACTACAGAAGTCGATATTATAAATACAATTTTTGCACATCCAACTTTATCTGAAGCTATGCACGAATCTGTGCTAGATGCCTTTGATAAAGTGATCCATTTCTAGTATGTGTTGATAATGATGAGTGATGATAGTGTTATATTTCGCGGCAAGGGGTTACGAGGCGCGGCAAGACATCCCGAAAAGGCTAAAAACCCCGAAAGACCTCAGCCTAGGAGACCGGATTGGTTGCGTGTAAAAGCCCCGCAATCAGCAGGATATGAAGCCACGCGGCAAATTATTCATGACCAAAATCTGGTCACCGTATGCGAAGAAGCGGCATGCCCTAATATTGGTGAGTGCTGGGCAAAGAAACATGCCACGATGATGATCCTTGGCTCGGTTTGTACCCGTGCCTGTGCCTTTTGCAATGTGGCGACTGGCCGTCCAGATCAGTTAGACCCGCATGAACCTGAACGTGTCGCCGATGCGGTGGCGAGCCTGTCTTTGGCGCATGTTGTCATTACCTCCGTCGATAGAGACGATTTAGATGATGGCGGAGCCAATCATTTCGCGCAAGTGATTACCGCTATCAGAGCATCCTCGCCTGCGACCACGATAGAGATTTTAACCCCTGACTTTCTGAAAAAAGATGGTGCTTTAGAAATTGTGGTTAGGGCTAAACCAGATGTCTTTAATCATAATCTTGAAACCATTCCCCGATTATATCCATCAGTAAGGCCGGGGGCGCGATATTTTCATTCCCTTAATCTGCTGCATCAGGTAAAAGCACTTGATCCAGAGATTTTCACTAAATCAGGTATCATGGTAGGCTTGGGCGAAGGCATGGAAGAAGTGTTACAAGTGATGGATGATATGCGCAGCGCTGATATTGATTTTATGACGATTGGTCAATATCTTCAGCCAACACCAAAGCATCATCCGATTGATCGCTTTTGGACACCTGATGAGTTTAGTCAATTATCACAGCGCGGCTCAGCCAAAGGGTTTTTATTAATATCTGCAACACCTTTAACGCGATCATCTTATCATGCTGATGAAGATTTTGCCCGTCTCAGGGCAGAACGGCAAAACCGTTTAGCGAGATCATAAATTGAATGACTCAGCATGCCGAACAGCGCCTAGTCCCGCATTTACCAGTAAATTTGTATCATCTTGTGTCAGATGTGAATGCCTATCCACAATTTTTGCCGTGGTGTTTGGCGGCGCGGATCAGATCACAAGATGACGAAAAAATGATCGCTGATCTGATGATTGGTTTTCGTATCTATCGGGAAAAGTTTACATCATATGTGGATTTTGATCCTGAACAGCTTAAGATTTATGTGCAATATGCCGAAGGGCCTTTTAAGTATTTAGAAAACCAATGGCATTTCAAACCGCATGAGGGGGGATGCTTAATCGACTTTCACGTTGATTTTGAGTTTCGCTCACGGTTCTTTCAATCGGTTATTGAAACGCTGTTTTCTGAAGCGGTTAAGCGCATGGTGCGCGCTTTTGAGACCCGCGCTGACACGCTATATCCGCGTCTTGGTAGCGCGTTACCTGACCAGCCCAAATAAACTAAATGATCAGTTATGGCGTTAAGGCTGTTATCTGGGTTTTGAGTTGGGTTAAGGCAGAATGAACGGTCGCTTGCCTGATATCGTCTCTATCCCCCTTAAAATGCTCAACCCAGCTTAAGGTTTTGCTCGATCCTTGATATTGAATATGTAACCCAAACCAAACCGTGCCTACCGGTTTTTGCGGCGTGCCGCCAGCAGGACCAGCAATACCAGTCACGGCAACCGCAGCTATGCCGCTATTATCGGTGTGATCAGCATTTTGGCATGCGCCTTCTGCCATTGCCATAGCCACGTCTTTGCTGACCGCGCCATGGTCTGCAATCATATCAGCAGGAACATTGAGCATGGCTGTCTTGGCGGCGTTAGAATAGGTGATAAAGCCGCGATCAACGACATCAGATGATCCAGCGATATCGGTCAAGGCGGCAATGATTAATCCGCCTGTGCAACTTTCCGCTGTCACCAGATTTATATTGTTGTCTCGCGCGAGTGATAAGACATCTTCCGCCAATGTCGCGCGCGTATCATGTGTTGAAGCCGTCATGCCATCACCCAACCATAAAACTGAAAACTGGCCATAATGACAACGCCGGCAAGAACACCAGCCATAATATCATCAGCAATAACTCCTGCCGCACCGGGCAACTCCTCAGCGGTGGATACAGGCGGCGGCTTAGTGATATCAAATATCCGAAACAGCACAAAAGCGGCTAGCAATGTATAAAGATAGGCGCTCTCAGGGCTTGCCATAACAGGAATGGCTAAGAGAACAAGCCACTGGCCAATAACCTCATCAATAATAATCTCACTCGCATCATGTTTCCCGGTGATTGCGCTATGCGCATCAATCGCCGGAAATGAGATAATGGTTACGATAATGATCATAATAACAAGTGGGATCATGCCAAGCGTGATCGTCACCGTCCCGCCAATCAATAATGCCGCCGCCGAGCCAACAGTACCGGGGGCAGGGGCGTAACCGAGCGGCCCTAATGTCGCAATCGCGGAAAGCATGGATTGGGTTGATGATGGCTTCATTGCTCAATTCCTGACACTGGCAGTAAGACGCTGACCACAGCATGCGCGGCAAGACCCAGTTTATGGCCAATAAAACCCATGCCTTCGCTTGTTGTTGCTTTGACAGATACGGCATTTTGATCAAGGCCGGTAAGCTCAGCAAGTTTCTCCACCATAGCATCGCGATGGGGTAAGACTTTCGGTGCTTCGGCAATGATAGTAATATCACAATTCACCAATTTACCGCTATTTTCAGCCAATCGGCGGCACGCATCTATAAGGAATAAATCTGAGGACGCATGCCGCCATTTTTCATCAGAAGGCGGAAAATGGGTGCCAATATCACCATCACCAATCGCCCCTAATATAGCATCTGTCAGCGCATGCAGCCCGACATCACCATCAGAATGGGCAATCACCGCCTGATCATGATCAATGGCTATCCCGCAGAGCATAATCTGTGTGTTTTGATCGGTATCGTGAGTTTCCTCAAATCGGTGAACATCATAACCAAACCCAACCCGTGATGTCATGGTTTGTGCAGGAGCCATCATCTGCGCCATAATCCAATCAGACTCGGTTGTTATTTTAAACGTTCGTGGGTCGCCTTCGATCACATGAACAGGGATACCAGCTTCTTCGGCCAGGCTACTATCATCGGTAAACCCAGCCCCGGAAAAACACTGATGCAACTCATAAATAGTATCAAAATGAAAGAGCTGTGGGGTTTGCACACGGATAACTTGCTCACGGTCAATCTGTCCAGTGACTTGGTTATTATTGACAGTTTTAAGGCTATCTCCCGGAGGCAATGCCGGCACAATAGCTTTAATCATATTAGGGTCAGTTATCTGGCCATCTGTTTGCTTATGCGGGGGGTGCTGATGATAGAGATCAAGCATACGATCAATCATATCTCTTGGCAGGAAAGGCCGTGCCGCATCATGAATGAATACCGCACTCGGTTTCGTTGCAGCGAGTTGCTCTAATCCAGCCTTAACAGAATCCTGTCTTTCCGCGCCACCTGTTACCGCCATCCAGTGATTAAGCTGATATTCAGCCAGTTTCGCCGCATGATAAGCCTCCTCACCATCAGGGCAGACGATCACTCCACCGCGGCAAGCTGAATGACTGGCAAGTGCCAGAACAGCATAAAGCCAGATATCGCGGCCTTGCAGCTGGCGATACTGTTTTGGCGTTCCGCCTAAGCGTGAGCCTTGGCCGGCGGCAAGAATGAGGGCATGGAAATCAAAATCAGACATGTTCTATATATACCCATAACAGAATAGAAATACATCCAGAAGCTAATGCTTTCTATATATTTTGCAATTATCGGGCATTTGTAATTGTTGGCTTGTGAATAGGCGGTCTTCCATGGTAAAAGATGCCTAATTTTTAAGCATATTGGTATTTATGATGAAAATTGGTTCACTTGAGCTTGATCATAAGGTGATTTTAGCGCCTATGTCTGGCGTAACTGACTGGCCTTTCCGCCGCATGGTGCGGTCGCTAGGTGGTGGTCTGGTCGTGTCTGAAATGGTAGCAAGTGAGGCCATTATTCGCGGTGTTAAAACCGAAATCCGCAAATTATCAACTAATGCCAGAGACGAGAACCCTTTTGCCCTGCAACTAGCAGGCTGGGAGCCAGCTATGATGGCAGAAGCGGCGCGTATGGGCTGTGATATGGGTGCCGCAATCATTGATCTCAATCTAGGTTGTCCGGCACGAAAAGTGACAGGCAAATTATCTGGTTCAGCCCTGATGCGTGATGAAAGCATGGTAGCCGCTATATTTGAGGCGGTGATGAAAGCCTCTGATCGTCCAGTCACCGTGAAAATGCGCTTGGGCTGGGATGATGACACTCGCAATGCTCCAAAAATTGCAAAAATGGCAGAAGAAGCAGGACTTTCCATGGTCACGGTTCATGGCCGAACACGCTGTCAGTTCTATAAAGGGCAAGCCGATTGGTCGGCTGTTCATGCGGTTAAAGATGCTGTTAATCTGCCGGTTGTGATTAATGGAGACATTACGGATGGCAATTCTGCTCAGGCGGCATTAGCGGCGTCTGGTGCTGATGCGGTTATGGTTGGACGTGCAAGCATGGGACAGCCTTGGCTGTTAGCGCATCTTGATCATTATCTTCAATATGGACAGATGCCATTGCCGCCAAGCCTGCCCGAACGTCATGCGATCATGCGTCATCACCTTGATCTGATGTTGTCGCATTACGGCAGTCATGGCTTGCGGTTAGCGCGAAAGCATGTCAGTGCGTATGCAAACGGGCTCCCGCATGCGGCAGAAATGCGCCAAATTGCCAATAATACGACTGATGCGGCGGCGGTCTTTAGCGCTATGGATAATTGGTTTGATCAGTTGCAAGATTGTGGTGAGGCGGCCTAATGATGATTAACGCCCAACATGATCTCGCTGACATAGTGCTGAATTCTATCGGCTTTCCATTATTGGTTATTGATACTCAAAATCAAGTGATTGAGGCAAACACCTCGGCTGAGGCGTTTTTTCAATCAGGGCGTAAAACACTGCTTGATCAGTCTATTGATGATTTATTCCCGTCCTCATCACCAGTTAACACCATGATTGATAAAGCCAGAATTACGGCTGCTAATGTTAATGATCAAGGCATTGATATATCCAGCAATCTTCTCGGCAACAGATTGATAAACTTGCATATATCACCATTAGTTGAACGCTCTGGGCTGGTTGCTATTCTCATTCAGGAAAGAGCTTTAGCCGAGCGCCTGCGAGGACAAGAGCAATTTCGCGGCTCATCACGGCGGATGTCATCCTTTGCCGCATTATTAGCGCATGAGATTAAAACCCCATTATCCGCGATAAGAGGCGCAGCCGAGCTGATCACGCGCGCCAATACCGACAGCAAACAAAACCAGTTAGCGAATTTGATTGTATCTGAATCTGACCGCGTGACTGAATTAGTTAATCGCATGGAAACCTTAGCCGCAGGAAATACAATCAATCGCAAATCAATCAATATTCATGAGATTATTGATCATTGTATCGACCTTGCTGAGCAGAGTTTTGGCAATGGATTCACCTTTGAAAAACTTTATGATCCATCTCTGCCAGATACATTTGGTGATAAAGAATTGCTCATCCAAGCGTTGATAAATTTATTGAAGAACGCTTGTGAAGCATCTGATATAAATGATAAAATTACTGTTAAAACTGTTTATAATCTTGGCTCACGGCTGACCATTTCGGCCGCCGATAGTGATCATTTATCCATGTTAGGTGTTGTTGTCATTAATCATGGTGATGGTATCCCTGATGCGATCAAAACCCGTCTTTTTGATCCTTTTGTTACAGCCAAGCCTGATGGCACCGGCTTGGGGCTAGCCTTGGTGGCTAGTATAGTAACCGATCATGGAGGGTCCGTTAATGTGAGTGATGATGACGGCAAAACCATGTTTCAAATCAATTTGCCAATCACCCGAGGGATGTCATGACCGAGCCAATCATTCAAATATTGCTTGCTGATGATGACCCGTCATTACGTCTGGTGTTGAGTGAGGCTTTATCTCATGCTGGCTATAAGGTTGAGACCGCCAACACGATGGCTGAATGTCTTAACAAAGTGACTGACCCTGACACCAGCGTATTGGTTTGTGATGTCATGTTCCCTGATGGCAACTCGCTTGATCAGATGGAGAGCATCAGGACGTTGCGGCCAGATCTGGCTATCATTGTGATGAGCGCACAGGCCACTTTATTAACCGCTGTCAAAGCCCGAGAACATGCGGTAGATGCGTATCTTCCTAAGCCTTTTCCGCTTGATGAGTTGACGCAGAATATTGGGCATTTGCTAACCCGTGCAAAGGGCGCGCAAGATACGGAAAGCCTTAATCTTGATCATGATGATAAAGCCCAGAAAGCCCAGATGGAGACGCGGAGCGAAGCCAGCCCGATCATTGGTAAATCGAGAGCAATGCAGGATATCTACCGCAGCATTGCCAGGCTGATGGCGACGGATTTGACGGTTATGATCACGGGCGAATCTGGTTCAGGCAAAGAGGTTGTTGCGAAAGCTATCCATGATCTTGGCGGTAGAAGTAAAAAGCCATTTGTTGCCCTAAATATGGCGGCTATTCCTCATGACTTGATCGAATCTGAACTCTTTGGCTATGAAAAAGGGGCATTTACAGGGGCAGATAAGCAAACCCAGGGGCGCTTTGATCAAGCTGCTGGCGGCACACTTTTTCTTGATGAAATTGGTGATATGCCGACTGAAACGCAGACGCGATTGCTGCGGGTCTTGCAAGATGGCTATTTCACTCGTGTTGGCGGCAGGGAAAGTATTCGCGCCAATACACGCATCATTGCCGCGACGCACAAAAATCTTGATGCTGAGATTGAAAATGGAGCGTTTCGGCAGGATTTATTTTACCGGCTCAATGTTGTTCCGATCTCTGTTCCGCCATTACGCGAGCGCGCAGAGGATATTCCTGATCTTATCAATCATATCATGGAAAAATCCTTGAGCGAAGGATTGCAGATCAAATCAGTGTCCGCCTCTGCCTTGAATATGATGATGCGCTATCCATGGCCGGGAAATGTCAGAGAGCTGGAAAATATGGTGCGCCGTCTGCTTGTCCTCATTGATGATGATGAAATCGATGATCATCATCTCGATGACATGGCCAGGTTTTTGGCTGATCCCATCAATAAAACGCCTAATGATGCTGATCATGATGGTGATGGGATGGCACAGCCGCATAATTTATCACAATGTATTATTGATCATATTGGCCGATATTTTGAGGCTCATGAAGGCGACTTGCCGACTCACGGGATATATGATCGCATCATTGCTGAGGTTGAAAAGCCTCTGATCACAACAACGCTGGCGGTGACGCGAGGCAATCAGCTAAAAGCCGCCGAGGTATTGGGTATTAATCGCAATACATTGCGTAAAAAAATTATTACACTTGGTATTGATCCAAAATCAAATCGCGTAAGGCAAGATTTCTGATGGCTGTATCAAAACAAAATCTGACAGATAAGCCACATGATACCAACAAAAGGTCATCATTTGTTATGGCGATGTTGCAGATGGTCACCGAAACGCGATTAGCCTATGCCTCAATCTTTCTGGCTTTAGTGCTTGGCCTTATGACCTATGCGGTCTTATCAAGCCCAACATTTCTTGATGGACAATCGCATGTCAGCTATCTGGTTCTTGGTCTTGATGTGCTGGTTTTGCTGGTGCTTTCAGGATTTGTGATCAGGCAGATCATCGCCTTGATCAAAGAACGCCGAAGCCGTATGGCAGGATATCAGCTGCATTTGCGGATCGCTATTCTGTTTAGCATTATCTCTGTCTTACCATCTCTCATTGTCATGGGATTTGCGGTGTTTGTGTTGGATTACTCCTTGCGCGGTTGGTTCAATGACCGTATCTCAACCGCCGTCGAAGAGTCCGTTACTATCGCCAATTCCTATTTAGAGGAACATAAGCGTTCGGTAAGTGGCCAGATTTTAGCCATGGCAAATGATATCAACCGCGAAGCCCCAATTCTGCTAAGAAATAGGCAAAACTTTGATCTCTATCTGACTAATCAAGCAGGGGTGAGAAACTTGACAGAGGCTCTGGTTGTTGATTCAACAGGCCGCGTTCTGGCGAATTCCCGATTTGCCTATGCCGTGACATTCACAGACCTTGAGGAAGCCTTTTTTGAGAAGGCTAACCAAGGCGAAGTCGCCATTGCCAATACCGAAAATGAAAATCGAATAAGGGCAGGATTAAGACTTAATCAGTTTGTTGATGCCTATTTGCTGGTCGGCAGGTTTGTTGANCCNACTGTTCTGGCCTCGGTTGAACGAACGCAGTTTGCCTCCTCAAGTTATCAGTTGCTTGATATTCGTCAGCTTGATCTNCAGGTTAGCTTTGGTGTCATGTTTGGCATGGTCGCATTATTGCTTTTGCTTGGCTCTGTGTGGCTAGGTTTGAACTTTGCCAACGCCATTGTGACGCCGATCAGCGCCATTATCAGCGTCGCTGATCGTGTGCGCTCAGGTGATCATGCGACCCGTGTCGGGCAGATTCATGACAAGGGCGAAATAGGTGAACTCGCCGCCTCATTTGATCGGATGCTGGATGAGATTAATAGGAGCCGGCAAGAATTAGTCGAAGCCAATATTCAATTAGATAAACGCCGTGAGTTTACCGAAGCGGTGCTAGCTGGCGTATCATCAGGCGTCATTGGTGTCGATCACAATCAGATCATAACCTTACCTAATCTAGCTGCCCTGCATATGTTGAAGCTAAATGCACAAATGGTTACAGGCAAAAAATTGGCCAATGTTATTCCAGAGTTTGCGGATTTACTCGACCGTGCCGCATCGGTTAAACGCTTGCCTGAGGTTAATATTGAAATTATCCGCAGTGATATCAATCTTACCCTGCTGACCCGTATCACCCGTGAGATGGTTGGCGGGCGNGTTGTTGGATATGTCGTGACATTTGAGGATATCAGNGCTTTNATGGATGCNCAGCGTAAAGCGACTTGGGCAGATGTTGCGCGCCGCATTGCACATGAGATCAGAAACCCTCTGACACCGATGCAGCTAGCNTCTGAAAGACTAGCGCAAAAGTTTTCCATGCCAGATGCTGATCANGATGCTAAGTTCAGATCAAATGTTGAGATGATTACCCGACAGGTTGATGATATTCGCCGTCTTGTTGATGAGTTTTCAGCCTTTGCCCGNATGCCAGCACCTAATATAGCTGATTATGATTTGATTGATATCATNGCATCACAAATCATGCTGATTAAGGCTGAGGCAACGGATATTGCTTTTCATACCGATTTTGGTGCCAGAGAAAGCGTTATGATCACTTGCGATGATGGGATGATCAGACAGGTCATAACAAATCTATTGCAAAATGCCGTTGATGCCATGACCGAAGCGGAAAGTGATGATAAAAAGGTGTTAATCGGCCTTTCTGTCACGCCTGAGATTGTCAAAGTGGTGGTGATTGATAATGGCCCTGGTCTGCCGTTAAGTCGGCGCAAGAATCTAACTGACCCATATGTGACTAACCGCAAAGATGGTTCGGGATTAGGACTTGCGATCGTTAAGAAAATTATGGAAGACCATGGCGGTAGCCTTAATCTGTCAAGCGCCACCGATGATGATATTGATCTCGATGTCGCGGCAGGGTATCAAGGGGCTGTGGTGACCTTAACCTTCATAAATCGATCAGAGGAGGCAACAGGATAAATGAAATCGGAAATCCTAGTTGTTGATGATGAGCCTGATATCCGCAGCATGATACGCTTGATCCTTGAGGATGAAGGGTATGAAGTGCGTGAGGCTGAAAATGCCGAAAGCGCAAGAGATGAGCTTATTAGTCATCCGCCAGCCTTGATCATTTTGGATATTTGGATGCGCCAATCTGATATGGATGGGCTTGAGCTTCAAAAATGGGTGCGCCGATATTATCCGCATGTCCCAGTATTGATGATCTCGGGGCATGGCAATATTGAAACTGCTGTTCAGGCCATGAANGATGGNGCATTTGATTTTATNGAAAAGCCNTTTAANTCAGCGCAATTNATTTTANTATGTCAGCGCGCNNTGNCTAATGCTGCTCGTGACGCNGAACATGTTGANCTNAANCGNCGCNTTGANANGTCANTNGATCAAATTGGNANGTCACCAGCCATTAATGGCATCCGGCAAACCATTGCAAAAGTCGCCGAAACCAATAGCCGAATTTTCATTTCAGGCCCATCTGGTTCTGGAAAGGAGTTGTTGGCGCGCAATATTCATAATCAATCACAACGCAGTTCAGGCAGGTTTGTGATGGTAAATTGCGCCTCTCTATCTTCTGATCGGTCGTTGATTGAGCTATTTGGCTCTGAGACTAGTCATAATGGTAAAAGAGTCGTGGGTATGTTAGAGCAGGCGCATGGCGGCACGCTATTTTTTGATGAGATTTGTGATTTGCCGTTGGATACCCAGGCGCGGTTGGTGCGAACTTTACAAGACCAACGCTTTAAGCGTCTTGGCGGGACTACCGATGTTTGGGTTGATGTCAGGATTATCAGCGGGACAACACATGATATCAAAGCTAAGGTTGCTGAAGGTCAGTTTCGTGAAGATTTATATTTTCGTTTGAATGTTGTACCAATATCAATTCCGCCGCTATCCCGACGCCGCGAAGATATCCCTGCCTTGATCAAATACTTTCTTAATAAGCGTCTTGCTGAGGAAGGCGACCGCAAATTGACGATTACTTCAGACTGTCTGGCGGCACTGGAGACGTATTCATGGCCAGGAAACATCACACAGTTGCGTAATATGATAGACTGGCTGGTGATCATGATTGATAAATCCAAGACGATGATTTCCCCCGATGATTTACCTGCCGAAATACTTGGTCATCCAAAAATGTCTGTGCAAGATGGATCAATGTCAACTATTGCGATGCCCCTAAAAGAAGCGCGTGAGCAATTTGAAACACAATATTTAATGTCGCAACTGTCTCGTTTTAATGGCAATATCTCAAAAACCGCAGCATTTATTGGCATGGAACGGTCAGCCTTGCATCGAAAATTGAAAACCCTTGGCATTAGTATCGAAACCGTAGATCAGACGGAGGAGACTTCATGAAGATTGTGATTTGTGGGGCTTGCCAAGTCGGGTTTAGTATTGCTGAGCATTTGTCTGAAGAAAATAATGACGTGACGATTATTGATGAAAGTCAGGAGCAGATCCAGCGCGTCACCGATCACCATAATGTTCGGGGCGTTATTGGGGTGCCGTCGCATCCTGATATTCTTTCGAAGGCAGATGTCGGTAATGCCGATATGTTAATCGCTGTTACGACCATAGATGAAATTAATATGGTGGCGTGTCAGGTCGCCCATTCCATCTATCGGACGCCGCTTAAAATTGCTCGTATCCATTCGCGGAGTTATCTTGATCCGCGTTTTGCTGATATGTTTAGCGCCGATAATATGCCGATTGATCATATTATCTCACCTGAAATTGAGCTATCGCAGGCGGTTCTGCGGCGGTTAGAAATTCCGGGTGCTTTTGATGTCGGCAGTATGTGTGGGGATAAGGTTAAGATTATTGGAGTCAAATGTACTGAACATTGCCCAATCTTGGGGTCTCCTATTCGCTATTTAGCGGATTTATTTGATGACCTTAAAATGAGTATTATTGCTATTTTGCGTGATAATCAGGTGCTTGTCCCTCGTGATGGCAGTGTCAAGATGATGGAAGGCGATGAAGTCTATTTTGTCTGTGAAGACACGCATCTAGCCCGCGCGATGACAAGTTTTGGTCATGAAGAACCAGAAAGCCGCCGCATTTTAATCGCTGGAGGCGGTAATATCGGAACGCTTGTTGCTAATGCTGTTCAAAGCACCATCGAATCATCTGACCAAACAATGATTGAGATCAATAAAGAGACCGCAAGGCAGGCCAAGCTTAATTTACCGCAACAAATCGCGGTTATTCATGGCGATGCGCTTGATCCTGTTATTCTGCAGGAAGGTGGGGTTGCGGATGTTGATACGTTTATTGCTGTCACCGATGATGATGAGGTTAATGTCTTGTCATCTCTGCTGGCGCGACGATTTGGCGCTAAGCATGTTGTTACGCTTATTAAAATGGCGAGTTTTGTGCCGCTAATATCCACACTTGGGGTTGATTCGGTTATTAATCCGCCCTCTATCACGGTTTCTAGTATCCTTGAGCATGTAAGGCGTGGCCGTGTCCGTGATATTCACACGATTATCGAGGAAAAGGGTGAGGTCATGGAAATTGAGGCATTGGCCTCATCATCGCTGGTTGGGACACCGCTTAGATCGGCAAAACTGCCAAAAGGCGCAGTAGTTGGCGCGATTATGCGCGATGACAACTTTATTGTTCCACGCGGCGATACCATTATTGAACCCGGTGATAAGGTGATTATGTTTGTTGCGCGCGGCTATATTGACGATGTGGAGCGTATGCTTTCCGTTAGAATCGATTTTTTCTAAATAATTTTTAATATAATACAAAAGTTCTATGTATTTTGCTAAAGTAGTAATTGATAATTAATATGTTTCTTTGTAAGAATAATAA
Source organism: SAR116 cluster bacterium (assembly GCA_002691725.1). Taxonomy (GTDB): domain Bacteria; phylum Pseudomonadota; class Alphaproteobacteria; order Puniceispirillales; family UBA1172; genus UBA12202. Next base: position 12,712 of record NZIT01000122.1, read on the forward strand.
AAACAGGGGGGAAAGATGGCACAGGACAAGGGCCAGAATTTACAAGAAATATTTTTGAACTGTATTCGCAAAGATCATGCGCCAGTTACGGTGTTTTTGGTTAATGGGGTAAAATTGCAAGGTATAGTAACCTGGTTTGACAATTTTTCACTGTTACTAAAACGTGATCAGCATGTTCAATTAGTTTACAAACACGCCATTTCTACCATCATGCCAACAAATCCAATTTCGTTGCAAGATGATGATCAAGAGATCACATAGACAACATATTTCTGATTGATTGACTGGAAATGGTAGCAGGCAAGAGGCAATCTATGATCGCTTCAATGCTTATGTGAACAATGCCGTTTGGATCAAAGCTTTAAGGCAATGTTTTTGCATCTTGCCACCAGTATTCCATTTCTTCTAACGAGGTATCGGTTAGGGATTTGTTCTGTTTGCTCATTTGATCTTCGATATGGTTAAACCGTTTGCGGAACTTTCTATTGGTTTTTGCCAAGGCTTGTTCTGGATTAATATCTAGTTTTCTTGCCAGATTAATAACCACAAACATGATATCGCCTAACTCATCTTCGAGCGCGGCTTGATTAGGCGTATTGCCATTGGCGCGTGTGTTCAGCTCAGCTTCAAACTCTCTGGTTTCCTCATGCAATTTATCTAAAATCTGCTCAACATCAGGCCAATCAAAGCCCACTCTGGCGGCGCGTGATTGTAATTTAACCGCTTGCAGAACGGCAGGCAGGGTGGCGGCTATACCATCTAGCTGCCGCGTCTCGCCTTTATTGGCACGTTCACGGCTCTTGATATCTTCCCATCCTTCCCGTACTTCGGCTGCGTCATTGGCTTGGGCTTTATCAAAAATATGAGGGTGGCGCGCAATCATTTTTTGGCTAATGCTGTTTGCAACATCAACAAAATCAAAGTGATTATGTTCACTGGCAATCTGCGACTGAAAAATAATTTGCAATAGTAAATCACCAAGCTCATCACGAATATCATCAGGGTTGCCTTTGGCCACAGCCTCAGCCACTTCATAGGCTTCTTCTATTGTATAGGGGGCAATGGTCTGATGCGTTTGTTCTAAATCCCACGGGCATCCTGTCTCCGGATGACGTAACATTTCCATGATGTTTGTAAGG
>NZIT01000123.1 GCA_002691725.1 SAR116 cluster bacterium
CGTTGCTATTGGCCGTGCCATTGTTCGTGAGCCTACCGCGTTTATGTTTGATGAGCCTTTATCAAATCTTGATGCTGCCCTTCGTGTTGGTATGCGGCTTGAGATCAGCGAGCTGCATAAGCGGCTCGAAACAACGATGATTTATGTTACCCATGACCAGGTGGAAGCCATGACCATGGCGGATAAAATCGTTGTCTTGCAAGCCGGCATTATTGAGCAAGTCGGCTCCCCAATGGAATTATATCATAGCCCTCGAAATATCTTTGTTGCGGGGTTCATAGGCTCACCAAAGATGAACATTATAACCGGCAGTGAAGCCAAAAAATATGCCGCGCATAGTATTGGTGTTCGTCCGGAGCATATTGATATATCAACTAAATCTGGTGATTGGGAAGGAACGGTCGGAGTGTCTGAACATCTTGGCTCTGATACGTTTTTCCATATTAATTGCCCTGCCTTTGCCGAAACGCTAACGGTGCGGGCTAGCGGTGAGATGGACCTGCCCTATGGTAGTAAAGTGTATTTGAAACCTGATCTAGCCAATCTGCATAAGTTTGACGAAAACGGGTTGAGGATTGAATGACGCGATTGGCTGGAAAATCTGCCCTGATCACAGGCGCGGGACGCGGCATTGGTCGTCATTTTGCTGAGGAATATGTGCGGCAAGGGGCGCGTGTGGCGATCGCTGATATTGACATTGATAACGCCAAGATTGCCGCAAATAGCATCGGGGATGAGGCCATAGCCATCAATATGGATGTGACCAAACAGGACAGCATTGATGAAGGTGTTGATCAGGTTATTTCGGCGTTTGGCGGGATTGATATTCTGGTCAATAATGCCGCTGTTTTCACCGCCTCACCGCTTATAGACATTGACCGCGATGACTTTCAGCAGGTGTTTGATATCAATGTTGCGGGAACATTATTTACCATGCAAGCGGTTGCCAAGCATATGATTGATAGCAAGCGTCGCGGCAAGATTATCAATATGGCAAGCCAGGCAGGCCGCCGAGGGGAAGCGCTGGTTGCTGTCTATTGCGCGACAAAAGCAGCTGTGATCTCATTGACGCAATCGGCCGGGCTAAATCTGATCAAGCATGGCATTAATGTCAACGCGATTGCCCCAGGGGTTGTCGATGGGGAGCATTGGGATGGTGTCGATGCGTTTTTTGCCAAATATGAGAACAAAACACCCGGACAGAAAAAGCAAGAAGTCAGTAATGCCGTGCCTTATGGGCGTATGGGCAAACCTGAAGATCTCTCTGGAATGGCTGTATTTCTAGCCAGCGGTGATGCCGATTATATCGTCGCACAAACCTATAATGTCGATGGCGGACAATGGATGAGTTAATGCGTGTTTCACCAGTTTCAGCAAGTCTTTTGCCACTTTCAAATGATACCATTTCAGCGATGCCAGCGGCGGTTAGTGTTCCACAATATGATCGGAGCAAGCTGACGTCGGGTATTGTTCATATTGGTGTTGGTAATTTTCATCGCGCTCATCTTGCGTGGTATATGCACCGCTTAATGCAGCAAGGCAAGGCGCTTGACTGGGCGATTATTGGTGCTGGTGTTCGTGATAATGATAAAGCCATGCGCGAAAAACTGCTCAAGCAAGATGGCCTGACGACATTAATTGAGCTTGATCCTGATAGCAAACAGAGCATGGAAATCATAGGGTCGATGATTGACTACCTCCCCGTTGAAAATGATAACCAAGCCTTGATTGCAATGTTGGCGACGCCGCAAATCCGCATTGTCTCGACTACCATCACCGAAGGCGGCTACTACCTTGACCCTGTTCATAATGGGCTTGATATCAGCCATCCTGATATCCGTCATGATGCGGAAAACCCAAGCCGCCCACGCACGGCATTTGGGGCGATGGTGGCNGCGTTGCGGATCAGGCGTGATCAAGGCATAGGGCCATTTACGGGTCTGTGTTGTGATAACCTGCAAGGCAATGGCGCAATTTTGCGGCAGACGGTTGTTGGTCTGGCGCGCTTGAGTGATGGTGAGCTGGCGGACTGGATTGATGAGTATTGCTCTTTTCCCGTGTCAATGGTCGATTGCATTGTGCCAGCAACAGGCTCATCTGAACTGGCTTGCGTTCATGCGATTGGTATTGATGATCAAGCGCCGGTCACGCATGAGCCGTTTCGGCAATGGGTTATTGAAGATGCATTTTGTGCTGGGCGGCCAGAATGGGACATTGTCGGGGCTGAGTTCTCGGATGTTGTGCATCTCCATGAAGCGCAAAAAATTCGTATTCTCAATGGCGGTCATCAAGTCCTGGCCAATATTGCAGAAATAATGNGTGTNGANACAATTTCTGAGGCGATATCTCACCCGTTGATCCATCGATGTTCTATAAAGTGCAAACAGAGGAGATTATCCCTCATGTCACGCCACTGGCTGGAATGTCTGTGTTGGACTATCTTGATGTAATCAATCAGCGATTTGCCAATCCTGCGATTATTGATACGGTGCGGCGTGTTGCCTTTGATGGCGTGGCGCGGCATGTTGGCTTTATTCTGCCGACAATCCGCGATTGCCTAAAGGCTGGCATTTCAGTTGATGGGTTGGCGTTGGTGGAAGCGGCATGGGCGCGGATGTGCCTGGGCATCAGAGAAGATGGCAGTGAAATTGAGGCCAATGACCCGTCATGGGATATGCTGAAAAAACAAGCAGAATTAGCCCAGGAACGGCCTCTGGCTTGGCTTGAAATGCAATCCATTTATGGCAATCTGATCGAAGATGAGCGGTTTACAGATGCCTTTGAACGCTGGCTGTCGCGGATATATCAAGATGGCATGGAAGCCACTTTACGTCACTATTTGGGGGAAATATCGCTGGCATCCTAGTGCTATGGGTGAAGCCTCTCACATATCAGTTATCATTGCCTTCTTGTTGGGCGAAAAATGATGTGGCTTTTGGCACAGCCGGCAAAGCCATATCATAGGTTGAACAGCGGACGCGGCCTGAAACTTCTCCCCTCACCAGCTCATGCGTATAGCGGCTCGGCAGATGGTTTTGACTTAACTCAATCGCGTCCTCAGCGTAATAGGTGGTGATATAGAGCGTCCTTGGCTCGTCAGATAAATTAGCCGTTGAGCCGTGCAGCAAGCTCGCATGCATCATGCATACTGAACCAGCTTTGCCTGTGCATGAAACAATCTCCGCTTTATGGTCAGCAACGATAGCGGGGTCTACCGCTCCCGTAAATACGCCATCATGCCAATGCGAATATAACGGGCCTTTATGACTGCCGGGAATAACCTCAAGCGGGCCGTTTTCAAGCGTCACATCATCCAAAAACAACAAACAGGTGATAATGTCATCATTGGTCATTGGCTGAAACGGAAAATCCTGATGCCATTTGACCTCCGTTTTGGAACCGGGTTGTTTGGAATTAACCTTGCCGTGATGAAAGCGCAGTGACGGCCCGATCAGCTCCGCGCAATAATCAACCGTCCGTGCCTCACGCATGATGGCGGCATAAATATCTGAAACTTCTTCTGGTGATTGGACACGGCGAAGCGCTGGCGCCTCAGCATTATGGCCGGGCTGAAGATCAAAGCGCGCGCGCCCATCCATCGTCTCACCATAATCATCTTCATGAGCGCGGCTTTCCTCAACCCATGATGCGAATACCTGTCTTAACTGATTGAGCTGATTATCGGTAACCGCGTTTTCTAAAACGATCACACCATCTGTCCAGAATTGATCTTTTTGTGCTTCTGATAAATAGGCCATGTGACATCTCATTATGCTTGGATATGGAATACATCAATCATCATCCTAATAGCAATTTTTGATCAATGTCTACTGCCAAAACACACGCAAAAATCAGTTATGATGGCATTATCCAAGGGGTAATTCTTTCCTCAGATTGCCTGGCTTTACCCTGCAACCAGGTAAGAAAATGTGAGGCAAGAGGACGCCAAAGGGCGAAACTGAAGCTCAAGCTAACCTAGAGCTGTTGTATGAACATGGTTTGGGCGTATCAGAGGATGAGTCGGCGCTTCAGGTGATTTGGTGCGAGTGAACTGATAAACGTAATGCCTTCAATAATGGTATCAGGAGGCGATATTGCTCAAGCGAGTATAGATCCCCTAGGCTCAGATAGGAGAATTTCCAATGAAATATCTTATGGCTATTGTTTTCATTTTGTTGACCTCGAATATAGTATCTGCAAATTCACACTATGCACACTATGAATGTCGATCGGATAATCAGAACTTTGGACATTATTCTCCGGATGAATTGAGGCCGCACCGTATTCCGGAAAGTGACTAGGATCCAGCCAAAATAATCTTGCAGCAGAATTTCAGATTTATAGACCCGGACTCGCTCACTTGGATGGCTCTTAAAGGATTTTCAAGTGATGGCGCAACCATCCCACGGTATGCTTGGTGGTTCATTGGAACCCCTCTCTCAGGCCGTTATGTAGATGAATATTCAACTGGCAAGATGCGGCGCGACTAGTGGGATGATAACCAGCAAGCCTACACCAGATACCTCCAATGACTAGGCCAGATCACTAAATGTCTAACCCTATTCACACAGGGTCTGAGATGATGCAATTAATATTCAAAAAAGACTTTTTCAAAGAAGCCTTTATTTTCTTTTGTTATTTCATCACAAATCTCTANGGCCTTCGCTAATAAAGAGCCGTCAGTTATNTTATTATCAAGAGCCTTTTGATCAATTTCATTATTAGGTTCTACGCTAAATGTATTGAGGCTATCTAAAATGCCTTTCGTTGCGTTTGACAAATTTTCGACCTCTGACTCTGCGGCTCCTTGTGAACATGTAATGGACTTGTCTTTTCCAAATTTGAGTTCAAAAATTCTTTCGGGTTTGTCTGCACATCCCACCAGCACAAATGCGGCGGTCAGACTNTCGGCTATAATTAGTTTGCTCATATCTATTTTTCCCAAGTTGGTTGCAAAAGCAAATCATGGCAAGAAAAATAAGTGAGCCTAGAAAATACAATTTCATTGCTATACTTAAAAAATTTATCAATCAGGCTTTGGACTGTCAATACAAATCGTCATAATCGTGCTTGGCATAAAATTGACGAAGCCCCCCAAATCAAGAAACATGAAATAGCCTAAATCAGCTAGCCCACCTATATCAATGGCATGCTCNAANAAAGCAAAATAGGCTTTCTAAACCTCACATAAGAAAAGCTTATGTCTGGGGACAATTGTGAGCATTTCTTTGTCACATACGAATCTGTTAAGATGACGTGGTATTTACCCNATCGATGAGCGCTTGGTGGCTCTCTAACCGTTCACTATATCGGTCTGTTAGGTATGCGGCTTGATCACGGGTGAGATAAGTGAACTTCATCAGCTCTTCCATGACATCAACCATNCGATTGTAATATGATGATGGTTTCATGCGATTTTCATCATCAAACTGCTGAAAGGCTTTTGGCACAGACGATTGATTAGGAATAGTCAGACAGCGCATCCAGCGCCCCAATATACGCATTTGATTAACCGCATTAAAACTTTGGGAGCCGCCACTAACCTGCATAACAGCCAAGGTTTTGCCTTGTGTTGGCCGAACAGCACCCAGTGACAAAGGTATCCAGTCTATTTGCGCTTTGATAACCGCGGTCATAGCGCCATGGCGTTCAGGCGAACACCACACCATCCCCTCGCTCCAAACCACCAGATCACGCAGTTCTTTAACCTTTGGATGATCGGCATTAGCCTCATCAGGTAAGGGCAATCCTTCNGGATCAAAGGTCTTGGTTGCAGCACCGAGACGGTCTAGAACACGCGCCGCCTCCTCGCTCATCAGACGACTAAAAGACCTCTCTCGCAAAGACCCATAAAGCAATAAAATACGCGGCTTATGGTCAGAACGGTCAGGATTATATAATTGCTTGGCATCAATAGCCTGAAAGGCTGGATCATGAAGTTGTGGTGTATCAGTCATGAGAAAATCATAACTGCTCTAAAGCCGTCAGGCAAAAACAATTATTGCAGGAAAATGCAAAAATTCCCCCCGATGCGGCATTAGTATTAAATGCATCGGGAGGAATTACAATGTTAAGGGTTTATGGCGTGACTTAGCTCACTATTCCGCCGCTTTAGCCTCGCCATGCATATCTTTCTGCCCATCATCATAAAGCGCCCTGCCTAACGCGATGCACATTAAGCCCATGACGACCGTAAACGGTAAAGCCCCAATGATCATGGCATTCCTTAGGGCATCCATTGGATTATTTTCCCCTGCCGCCAAGATTAATGTGCCTATGACAGCAATCAGGATCACGCCCCAAACAATCCGGTGCTTGATGCCTGTTTTCTGACTACCGCCAGACATAATGGTGTTCATGACCAAAATACCTGAATCCGCCGATGTGACCAGGAATGTCAGGATAAGCACCACACACATGATGGTCAAAGCGGTTAGAAAACCGCCATCAAGCATCTGGCCAAGCGTGGCAAATAATTGATTAGTGTCTGNAGCACTAACGATAGCCCCTTGTGCGACGCCTGCAATCTCAAGATCAATCGCAGTGCCACCAAGAATAGTCATCCACGCAAAACAAACCAACGCCGGTGCAAAGACGCATCCAATAATAAACTCGCGCACCGTCCGACCTNNTGATATTCGCGCCAAAAACAGCCCAACAAAAGGCGAGAACGCTATCCACCAAGCCCAATAAAAGGTTGTCCATTGTGATTGCCAGCCGAATTGACGGCCGTCATTGCCAGCGTCATAGANGGCGGCAAGTGTTGCATCACCTAATGCCAGAGCATTAGCATCAAGGCCATCCTTAAAGCCTTCAAAACTGCCCCACGGATTTGTTGCTCCACCCATCAGATCACTAGCCAAGGGTTTTGCCGCTTCAGGCAGCGCTGATGAAAACTCAACCAAATTTTGCGGACCATAAGCACCAAAACTGAGCGTCACGAAATGCAATATATAATCAATAAAAGCAGATGCATACGTGCTCATGGCAAAGATAAATGAACCAAATATGATGAATACCGATAACAGGATCAATGACAGCACCAGATTAAGGTTAGACAGGTATTTCACCCCTCGCCCAACACCTGACACAGCTGAGATAATTGACATTCCCATAATAACGATCAGGCCTGCGATCAGCCCAACCTTACCGGGGGTGGGAACCTCACCAGTCATATTCATGATCCATTCCATGCCAGTAATGGCATAAACGCCATTGATGAACTGACTAACGCCAAAACCGATCGTCACAGAAACGCCGAGAATAGTGGCAACAACGCCCAGGACATCAACTACATGACNGAAAAACCCATTCATCAGATTACCGAATAATGGGGTCAAAGCCGACCTGATGGTCAGCGGCATTCCGCGCGTATAGGCGTAATAAGCCAAACTTAGCCCTNTTACNACATAAATTGACCAAGCATGAAAACCATAATGGGCAAAGGTATAGCGATAAGCCGATTCTACGGCCGCCGACGTTTGGCCAGTCACATCACCAGATATCACCACAGGATTTGATCCCCATAGACCAAGAGGTTCTGCCGTGGCAAACACCATAAGCCCAACCCCAAGGCCANCCCCAAACATCATTGAAAACCATGAAAAGTTTGAAAATTCTGGAGACTCACCAGGTTTACCCATGATGCGCCNCCCTGTTGATGGAAAAATTGCTACCACCAAAAGAAAAAAGGCGAAAAAGCCGACAATAAATATATAGAAAATGTTAAAAAATTCGAGCAATAAGCCGTTTATACTGCCCAATGTTCCGTTTGCGTTTGCTGGCCATACTAGCGCCCAAACCACTAATGTGACCATAATTCCTTTACTCATTAAAGCAATAGGAAGACTGTTATCATGATAAAACCCACCAACTTGCTTTTTAATTTTCAATTCCGTGAATGGTTGTTTGATAGACATGTGTCTTCTCCCCAAACAGTATTTACATATACACCTCCTAAAAAATCACCTACTGGGAAAACATTAACGGATGGGGAGTATCTCGGCTAGCAAAAAAATAGGTTAAAACCATAATAAAAAGGCGATGCTCTCAACAGCAAATATCGCAAGGAAAATATTGCTTTTCCTATTAGAAATACTGTCAAACAAATTGATTTTTATCGTTTTTTGGGAGTGAAATTGGCTATCGATACGTCATTTTTATATTAATGAAAATCTGGATATCAGACGACATCAAACTGACTGATGATGAGGTCAGTGGTATAATCCTCTAGTACCATTAGCATAACATCTGCGGCTGTGCTGGTTGTGCCATGTTTTGAATAGATAACGGTGTAGAATAGATAACGGTGTCCAGAATACTCGTAGCAATCAGTAAATATTATCTTTTTTCATTCGTTAAGACACGACGGTTATAAAACGGAATAAAGTCCAACATACTAATCATTTACCCTAATCATTTATGACGACTTGCCTAAGACAATCGATATATGGCACAACACAAAAAGTAATATTATGATAACATAATAAATGTCAGAAAACGCCCATTCAAATGGATAGCCAAGGGTGTCAATGAGAGGATGATGTTTTCTTATTGTTTTTTCTATCAATATGGTGCCAGTGACAGTGATTAAATTGAGTTTTAACCATAAATCGGAAGTAATTGAGTTAATTATCAATTCTACTCTCAGCAAAACTATCCTCGCCGCTTTGTGTTTAGTTTGTATGAGTATTGTAATCGAGCAAGCTAAAGCTGATGAGGTGAAAGTTATATCAGGTGAGCAGAGCTCTATTGCCCAAGAAAATATCACTCAGGCTTATCTCAATGACGCATCATTGGTTGGGCGCG
>NZIT01000124.1 GCA_002691725.1 SAR116 cluster bacterium
GTTGGGGCGCGATTTGATGATCGGGTGACTGGCCGCACATCTGGATTTTCACCAGCGTCCAAAAAAGTTCATATTGATATTGATAAGTCCTCCATTAATAAAAATATCACTGTTGATCTGGGCATAATTGGTGATGCGGCAATCGCTCTTGAAATGCTAATCGCCGAGGTCAAGAAAAAGCAAGCCAAGATTAAGACGGATGCTGTTGCATCATGGTGGAAGCAAATCGAAGAATGGCGTGCGGTTCGCTGTCTTGACTATGATCAAAGCAGTGACATCATTAAACCGCAATATGCTATTCATCGGCTTTGGCAAATGTCCAAGGATAGAGATGTTTATGTCACGACCGAGGTTGGCCAGCACCAAATGTGGGCAGCCCAGTATTTTGGCTTCAGCAACCCTAATCGGTGGATGACATCAGGCGGCTTGGGCACTATGGGATATGGTCTGCCAGCGGCGATGGGTGTGCAGATTGGTAATCCTGATAAAACCGTTGTTGATATCGCTGGTGAAGCGTCTTTCATGATGAATATGCAGGAGCTGTCTACGATTGCCCAATATAATTTGCCGGTAAAAATTTATATTATCAATAATGAATGGATGGGAATGGTGCGGCAGTGGCAGCAACTGATCCATGGTGGCCGCTATTCGGAAAGTTATTCCGAATCATTACCTGATTTTCAGAAATTAGCTGAATGTTTTGGTATGAAAGGTCTGATGGTTGATGACGTCAATAATCTTGATGGTGTGATTACTGAAATGCTGGATACGGCTGGCCCTGTTCTGGTTGATGTCCGTGTGGCCAAAGAAGAAAACTGTTTCCCAATGATCCCATCAGGGGCGGCGCATAATGAGATGTTGTTAGGCCCGAATGACAAGGCTGCAAAGCCAGTTTCTGAAGAAGGCATGGTTCTGGTTTAAGCCAAACCTGAAGATTTATTTATGTCAAATCCCAAAATGCAAGAAGAAGTCCGCCATACCCTATCCATCCTTGTGGATGATGAACCGGGGGTATTGGCTCGTGTTATTGGTCTGTTTTCTGGCCGTGGTTACAATATCGAAAGCCTGACGGTGGCTGGCGTTGATGAAAAGCATAAATTATCACGCATTTCAATTGTGACGCGCGGCACGCCAATGATAATTGAACAAGTTAAGGCCCAGCTTGATCGGATTATTCCTGTTCATTCGGTGCGAGACTTGACCGAACAAGGCCGTCATATTGAGCGTGAGCTAGTATTAATCAAAATAGCTAATACTGGTGAGTCGCGGATCGAAGCTCTCCGCATAGCTGATACCTTTCGTGCCAGAACGCTGGACAGCACACTTGAGTCTTTTGTCTTTGAAATCACAGGCAGCAGTTCTAAAATCACGGCATTTATAGAATTAATGCGGTCGCTGGGTGAATTAGAAGTTTCACGAACTGGTGTTTCTGCTATTTCTAGAGGTTCTGATATTGATATGCCTACCCAGCATCATATTGATATGAAATAATTTGACTAAATAATCTAATACATCAAGGAGAAAAATAATGCGCGTTTATTATGATAGAGATGCTAACGTCAATCTCATCAAATCAAAAAAGATTGTGATTGTCGGCTATGGTAGCCAAGGTCATGCTCATGCTGCTAACCTCAAGGATAGTGGTGCGGCTGATGTTGTTGTTGCGCTGCGTGAGGGGTCAGCATCTGCGCCGAAAGCAGAACAAGCTGGTTTCAAAGTCATGAATGTGGCGGAAGCAGCGGCTTGGGGTGATGTCATCATGATGCTTACTCCTGATGAATTACAGGCCGATATTTATGAGCAGGAAATTGCTGATAATATTCGCCCGAATGCCGCCATTGCCTTTGCCCATGGCTTGAATGTTCATTTTGATCTGATTGTTCCAGCCAAGGATATTGACGTGATCATGATTGCGCCGAAAGGCCCTGGCCATACTGTTCGCGGGGAATATATCAAAGGTGGCGGTGTTCCATGTTTGCTGGCTGTCCATCAAGATGCCTCTGGCAATGCTCATGATGTTGGCCTGTCATATGCTTCGGCTATTGGTGGCGGGCGGTCAGGCATTATCGAAACCAGCTTCAAACAAGAATGTGAAACTGATCTCTTTGGCGAGCAAGCGGTTTTGTGCGGCGGCTTATGTGAGCTGATTAAAGCTGGCTTTGATACATTAGTTGACGCAGGTTATGATCCTGAAATGGCATATTTTGAGTGTCTGCATGAAGTGAAGCTGATTGTTGACCTGATCTATGAGGGCGGTATTGCCAATATGAACTACTCCATTTCCAATACAGCAGAATATGGTGAATATGTATCAGGCCCGCGCGTCATCACCGATGAAACGCGCCAAGCTATGCGCGATATTCTGGCTGATATTCAATCGGGGAAGTTCACTCGTGACTGGATGCTGGAAAATAAAGCCCGCCAATCATCCTTCAAGGCTCAGCGCCGTCAGCATGCTGGCCACCGCATTGAAGCGGTTGGTGAGACTTTACGCGGCATGATGCCATGGATCGGGGCTAATCGTCTTGTTGATAAGTCGAAAAACTAATTATTACCTTGTGGCTGGATTTAGCCACATTTCTGTATTAAAAGAAAGTATCCAGCTCAGGTGAGTTGGATACTTGTGTTTTTAATTAGATTTTTGCAAGTTAGGTCAAAGATATAGTGAGAGGGCGGCGCTGCCGTTAAGCCAGTATGTTCAACATGATTCGCGGATTATTTTCCAATGATCTGGCTATTGATCTTGGAACCGCTAACACGCTTGTTTATGTTAGAGGTCAAGGTATTATTCTTAATGAGCCGTCAGTTGTTGCCATTGCCCAGGTGAAAGGCAAGCAACAAGTATTGGCTGTTGGTGACGAAGCGAAAGAAATGCTTGGTAAAACGCCTGGTAATATTCGGGCTATTCGGCCGATGGCAGATGGTGTGATTGCCGATTTTGAAGTCGCTGAGGAAATGATTAAGCACTTTATCCGCAAGGTAAATGGCAAAATGCCGTTATCCAGCCCGCAAGTNATTATNTGTGTGCCTTCNGGATCAACNGCGGTTGANCGNCGNGCTATTCAGGAATCTGCCGAATCTGCCGGGGCNAGACGTGTCTATCTGATTGAGGANCCAATGGCGGCGGCNATCGGTGCNGGCTTGCCGGTGACNGANCCNTCTGGATCAATGGTTGTTGATATTGGNGGCGGCACGACTGAGGTTGCTATTCTGTCGCTTGGCAATATTGTTTACGCCCATTCTGTTAGGGTTGGCGGTGATAAGTTTGATGAAGCTTTGATCAGCTATATGCGGCGGACGCATAACTTGCTGATTGGTGAATCGACCGCAGAACGAATTAAAAAAGAAATTGGGGTGGCGCTAAAACCGCAAGGCTCAAGTGGCCGTAAAGAAAATGTCCGTGGTCGTGATCTGGTTAATGGGGTGCCCAAGGAAATCATCATTACTCAGTCGCAGGTTGCTGATGCGCTATCCGATTCTATTCGTCAGATTGTTGAGGGCGTTAAGGTGGCATTGGAACAAACGCCACCTGAACTAGCGGCCGATATTGTTGAAAAAGGGATTGTTCTGACAGGCGGTGGCGCCTTATTGAATGAAATCGACACAGTCATCAGGGAAGCAACAGGATTGCCTATCTCAATAGCTGATGATCCTTTGACTTGTGTGGCATTGGGTACCGGACGTTGCCTTGAAGAAATGAAAACGCTTCAGAATGTTCTGGTTGGAGCCTATTAAGGGGAAACGGCATTGGCTAAAATAGCGACTGATCGAAAGAAAAGCCGTCGATCAGCAGGCCTATTTACTCATCTGATCATTTTTCTGGTCTGTGTTGTTCTGATGCTAGCAGGCAAGGCAGATATCTCTGCCATGAACTCAGCTCGTGGCATTATTGCTGGATTTTTCGCGCCTATTGCTGAAATGGTGAGCGTGCCTTTCAGGGCTATTGGGATCATGGCTGATGGTATTGGTAATATAACGCAGTTGCGTGAAGAAAATATTGAGCTAAAAGAACAAGTAAGGCAACTTCAGCGCTGGCAGAACAAGTCTGAAATGCTGCTCGCGGAAAACCGCAAGCTAAGAGCTTTGAGCGATTTTCCTGTGCCAACGGGGATGAAATCCATCTCAGCGCGTATTGTTGCTATTAATGCTGATAGTTTTGCTCATTCGGTGATGATTGATGCCGGTGCTGAGCAAGGCATAAAGAAAGGCGCGACCGTAACCACCGAAGATGGGCTGGTCGGAATAGTCGTTGAGGCCGGACGGGTATATGCCCAAGTTTTGCTGATCACTGATCTCAATGCCATGATACCGGTGATCTTGTCTGATACGTCATGGCCTGTTATTGCTGCTGGCAATAACTCACATTTATTAGATTTGCAATTTGTGCCATCGCAAGCCAAACTTGAATTGGGTGAATTGGTGCAAACATCTGGCCATGGCGGGGTTCTGCCGGCTGGCTTGCCCGTTGGCCATGTTGTCCAGATCACTGAAAATTATATTCGTGTTGTGCCGGTTGTTGATATTCAGCGGCTCCGATTTGTAACCGTTCTGGTCTGGCCCGAAGAAAATGACATGCCATCAGATAACCTGTTTGAGCAGAGCTATTCACCGCTTCCTGATGAGGAAAATGAATTTAGCCTGGAAGGCATAAATGCCTTTGGTCAGCGCACAGGTGAGGCCGCAGAGGGAGATCAGTAAGATATGGTTATTGCCCCGTCCTCTCAATATTTTACGCTAGCGCATCAAATTATAGTGGCATCTATCCTCTTTGTGACCATGATGGTTGAAATATCGCTTGGGTATTTTACGGTCTTTCATGGGGCGACGCCTAAACTGCTGGTTGCTATGGTTTTCCTCATGGCGGTCTTTAACGAGGAGGACATTCATCTGGTGAACCTGGTTGTGATCGGGTTGATATTTGATTGCCTTCAGGGCGCGCCATTCGGCTATACGTCATCTGTTTTGGTGATAGTTAATATTATCAGTATTATTGGCAAGCGCCGCTTTAATTCAGAACTAATGTCGTATCTATGGCTTGATTTTGCTATGGTTATGGCCGTTGTCATGATCTATTGCTGGATGTGCATTACCGTTTATTATCAGTCTGTTCCAGCAGCCAAGCCTTTGATTTTTCAATATAGCTCATCTGTATTACTTTTTCCGGTCATTATATTCTTGTTTCAGGGCATACTTTATCTGGTTGAAATTGTGAGCAGGCTGAGATGATTACCCGCAAAGCAAAACAATTTGAACGATCTTTGTCACGGCGCTCATTGCTTATCGGTGGGGGACAAGCGGTGCTGACGTCTCTATTGGTTGGGCGGTTATTTTATTTGCAAGTTGTTGAATCCAGTCAGTACGAAGCTCTGTCAGACCGCAATCGGTTTGATTATGTGATTATACCGCCATCGCGTGGCCGCATTTTTGATGCTAAAGGTCGCTTGCTCGCCGGCAATGCTGAGGCTTATGCCTTGAAGATTATTCCGCAATTTACTGATGATTTGTATCAATCTTTACGCGCCTTATCTGAATTTGTAACTCTGGATGATGCCTTGATTGCTGATCTTATGGAAGATGCTGAACGCCAGCCATCTTTCTTGCCGCTTACCATTCGTGATGATTTAACCCAGCGTGAAGTTGCGCGGGTTGTGGTGCGGTCGCCTGAATTGCCAGGGGTGAGTTTTGACCGGATCGAAAAGCGGATTTACCCTCAGGGATTATTGACTGGTCATTTGACGGGATATGTTGGCAGGATTACCAAAGAAGATATTGACCAAGGTCGCGCGCTTCCTGAACTTATTAATATCCGAAATGGGAAATCGGGGATTGAATATGCGTTTGAAAATGATCTGCGCGGTGAGCCGGGGCGTGAGCAGGTTCTGGTTAATGCGCTAGGGCGGCCGATTAAAAAATCGGTTAAGGAACAGCCGGTATCTGGAAAAGATATCAATCTTACCATTGATATTAATCTGCAATCTTATGCGGCCAGTATTTTGAAACGTGGGCGCAACAAACCGCTTTCCATGAAATCTGCCAAGGTACAACGCGCTATCTCCAATGATCCGGAATTGGGAGAAGTCTTAAGTGGCTCAGATGGTCTTGTTTTTGAAGACCCTAAAGGCCGAGTCGTGCCGTCAGAAACAGGTTCTGTTGTGGTTATAGATGTTCAGACAGGCGCGATCAAGGCGATGCTTTCAACGCCAACCTTTGATCCTAATATTTTGTCTGGACGCATAAGCCACAAGGAATGGAATAAGCTGGTTAATCATCCGCGCACGCCATTGCTGGATCGCTGTATTAAAGGCCAATATGCCCCTGGCTCAACCTTTAAGATGATTGTTGCTTTAGCTGCTCTTGAGGCTGGCATTATTAGCGATTCAAGCACGTTTTTCTGCCCCGGGCATAAGGAATTAGGCAACGCCAAGTTTCATTGCTGGAGAAAACCTGGCCATGGCAGGGTCAATATTGTTCAGGCGCTGGAGCAATCCTGTGATGTGTTTTTCTATGAGCTTGCCTTAAAAACCGGCATTAAGCGTATTGCCAGCATGTCAAAACGCTTTGGTTTAGGTGATGAAACCGCAATTATGATCCCGGGGGAGAAAACAGGTCTAATTCCTGATAAAGAATGGAAGCAAAAAAATATTGGTGAGTCATGGACGCCGGGTGAGACAGTCGTTGCCTCAATCGGCCAAGGTTATGTTCTGGCGACGCCCATTCAGTTAGCGGTAATGACGGCACGAATTGCTCATGGCGAAAATCAAATCATACCAGTTCTGCGAGAAGAACAGAAAACAACTGACAATGATAAGATGGGTGTTTCTGCGTCCTCTATGGCTATTATCCGGCGCGGTATGGATGCGGTTGTGAACGGCAAAAAAGGGACGGCGAGAAATTATAAGCTGGATTTAGATGGTATTGCCATGGCTGGCAAAACAGGAACTGTTCAGGTCAAGCGCATCACCAAAGCAGAACGTGAACGCGGTATTGTTGATAATATGGATAGACCGTGGAAGTTTCGTGATCATGCGCTATTTACGGGATATGCGCCGCTGGATAATCCGAAATATGCGGTTGCTGTTGTTGTTGAACATGGCGGTAGCGGGTCGAGTGGCGCGGCGCCAATTGCTCGTGATATCCTGACGTATATCTTTGAGCAGGGCATATGAAACAGATTATCCGCCCCCGACATAAACCGACCTTTAGCACACCATTGCATAGTCAAAATAGTGGTGACAGGCATTGGTTCTGGACAACGCCATGGCTGATGATTTTGATCATTGGTCTGATTGGCATAGTTGGTGTATTGGCGCTTTATTCGGCGGCGCATGGGGCGTGGAGACCTTGGGCTATGATGCATAGCATAAGGATCGGCATTGGCTTTATACTGATGCTGGTCGTTGCCATGTTTCCCATCGATTTTATCAGAAAATATGCCCTACTATGGTGGGTAGGCGCTGTTATTTTGCTCGCGATATTAGAGGTTTTGGGGACAGGCAATGGGGTGCAGAGATGGTTTTCTGTCGGCGGCTTTAATCTGCAACCATCCGAGCCAGCTAAATTGGCGGTAATCGTCATGCTGGCAGCGTATTTCCATGATATATATTCAGAATCGATGCGCTATTTGCGAACCTATATTCCGGTTATTGCTATCGTTGGCATCCCTTTTATTCAGGTCTTATTGCAACCTGATCTGGGGACGTCATTGATGTTGGTGCTTTCGGCAGCTGTCTTGGTTTTTGTCGCTGGTATTCCGCGCTGGATGGTTGTCTCCACAATCGGATTAATCATGGCGGCGGTTCCTATTGGCTGGTCAATGCTATATCCCTATCAGAAAAGCCGCATTATGGTTTTCCTCAATCCTGATTTGGATGCTCTTGGCGCCGGCTATCAGGTAACACAATCTAAAATCGCGTTAGGAAGCGGCGGGGGTGTTGGTAAAGGCTATCTGCAAGGAAGCCAAAGCCATTTGGAATTTTTACCTGAACGGCAGACAGATTTCATCTTTACCATGATTGGTGAGGAGTTTGGGTTTTTTGGCTGTCTTTATGTCATCGGGCTTTATTCCGGGCTGATTTTTCTGTTATTGAAATATAGCTTTTCGGTAGGGACGACGTTTTCGCGCTTGTTGATTATTGGTGTTGCCGCGATGATCAGTTTTTATGTCACGGTCAATATTGGCATGGTATCTGGTATTCTGCCTGTTGTTGGGGCGCCATTACCGTTGATCTCATATGGTGGAACGGCCATGCTGACGGTGTTTTTGGGACTTGGTTTAGTCATAAGCGCGATGCGAAATGATAAGGAAATTAAGGATTAATGGCTTTATCTAAACGTCCTCGCCAAACGCTTTACCCGAAAACGAGATTACGCCTTTCGCTTACCCCCGCCATTCGTCAGTCGCTGCAGATGATGTCATGGCGCAATCATCAGATCACGCCTTTTATCCGAGATATTGCCGCAGATAACCCTTTCCTTGATATTCGCTATCCTGCCGCGTCAGAACCTCGCCAGACGGCTAATCAGATGGCTAATCAGGCGGATATCCCAACTGATTTTCCGTTCTCATCAGCCATGGCAACAGATCGGCCAGATATATCCCTTCATGCACATGTCATGGCAGAGATTGGGCTTTTATTTCCGCTAGGGCTATCACGCTCTGTTGCGATGGCGTTGGTGGCACATATTACGCCTGCTGGCTGGTTAGATGATGATGCCAGGCATACTGCCGCCAGATATGGCATTAGTGGTGATGCGTATCCAGCCTTGCTGGAGAAGTTGCAGAGGATTGAACCCGCAGGTCTGTTTGCCCGGAATCTGACAGAATGCCTGTCCTTACAGCTCAAAGATCGGGGCGCATATGATCGTGATATGCAACAGCTGTTATCATATTTGCCTGTGCTGGTGGATGAAGGCATAGATGGTCTGGCGCATAAAACAGGTTTAAATCCTGATCTGCTTGAGCAGCTTCTTAAACAAATTCGCCAGCTCGACCCTAAACCGGGGGCAAGGTTTAGCATTGATGATGGTGATATCTTTCACCCTGATCTTATTATCACAAAAACAGATGATGGTTATGATGTGGCGGTTAATGCCTCAACCTTGCCAAGCATCACGGTGGCAGCAGATATCACAGCTGATAAAGCGCTAAAGCCGATCTTGCAAAAGGCGAAAGCCGAAGCGGCGGCATTGCAAGCGGCGCTTACCGCCCGCACGAACCTGCTGACGGCATTAACTGGCTTTGCCGCAACCCGGCAATCTCAATTCCTGGCAAGTGGTGACGATAAGCTTGTGCCACTGACTATGGCTGAATCAGCCCAGCATCTGAATTGTCATCCAAGCACAATCACGCGGCTTGTTAAAGATAAGTTAGTGGCAACTCCGCGCGGGATTATTCCATTATCACATTTTTTTAGCCCTGCCATAACGCGCGCTGATGGCATAGCTGTCGCCAGCAGGGCGGTCACCGCAACCATCATTGGGCTTATTATGGCTGAGGATAAACTGGCACCGCTTAGTGATGCTAATATTGCTGATGCCATAACCGCCCGGCACGGCGTCACCCTTACCCCACGGGCGATTGCTAAACACCGTGCCAAGCATCATATTGCTAAAGCCCCTAATCGAAAAATTAAGCCCCAAAAGATTAAGCCCAAAAAAATTAAGCCCCGAAAGGTTATGTCTAAAAGAGTTCAGTCCAAAAACATCATGCATTAAGTCTGGTTATGCTAGCTGCTCTTGTTTTTTAATCTCTTTTTCAAACTCACGCAGGCGTTTGTAAACACTGGCCAATTCAATAATTGTTGGCCATGATTTCAAGAGATACTGCATACTGCCCTCAACCCGGCCAAAGGCACGAATAATCTGCTGCATCACCCCTAACGTAATCACCCCGGCAACAATGGCAGGCGCCAGAAAGACATAGGCGCTAAGCACATTTGCTTGCAGATACGCAATCCTGCCGACATTAAAATAGAGGTAGCGTATATAGCTGGTGAAATGGATACTGCGGACATCATAGAAAAGCTCATCAATGCTTTTCGGGCGAATAGTGTCATCATCTTCGGCGATCACAAGAATCTTCCGATAGGCGGCTTCTTTCTTTTGCAGATCATATTCAATACCAACCAGCCGCAGCAACCAACCAAGGGCGATTAAGAAAATTGTACCGCCAATGCTCCATATCAGGGCACCGGTAACAAGCCCATATTCCCATTCGCCAAAGAAGAAAATCGGAATACCGATAGATAGCCCGATCAAGATGGGGAAAAACTCTATCAATATCATCAGGGATTCGATAAGGCTGGTGCCTAGCGTTTCCATAATCCGGCTAAACTTAATGGTATCTTCTTGAACCCGTTGCGCCGCGCCCTCAATTTTTCGGGCTCGATCATAAACGCTATGATACCATTCCACCATAGAGGCGCGCCACCGAAACAGAAAATGTGAGGTGAAATAACTGACCAGAACGGCAACCAAAACATAGATACCAGCCAAGGTCACAAAAGATAGCAAGCTCGCCCAATATTCTTGTATCGTGATTGCATTTGGTGTGGCAAGGGCGGTCTGGATCATGTCATAAAACTCACCAAACCATCCATTGATCAGGACATCAATTTGCACTTGAAACCATAATGATAAAAGAATAAAGGCAGACCCTCCCCATGCCCACAATGCCCATTCACGCGATTTGAAAAACCTAAACATATCTCATCCCTATTCTATCTGTATCAGCGATTGTATTTGATTATAATCGGATTGATTAGTAACTGTTAGCTTTGATTAAGCCGTGTAGTGGAATAGCCATCACGCAATGCAATAATCTCAATACTGCCGCCGATTGTTTTCATATGATCGGCGCCTATAATCTCATCGGCTTTGTAGTCGCCACCTTTGACAAGGATATCGGGATTAAGTCCGGTAATAAGCTCAATTGGGGTGTCTTCTTCAAATATAATGACAGCATCAACACTCGCCAGCGCGGCGAGCGCGCTAACCCTGTCAGTCTCATTTTGATAAGGGCGATGGACGCCTTTAAGCCGCTTTGTTGAGGCATCACTATTAAGCCCAACAATCAGCCGATCACCTTTAGCGCGTGCTGTCTGGAGGAGCCAGATATGCCCAGGGTGCAGGCAATCAAAACAGCCATTAGTGAAAACAATGCGGTCGCCTTGCGCCTTCCATTCTTTGATCTGATCGGCAAGATGGCCAGGCTCAAATGGCGGTATTTGCTGATTTGCCGCTAATATCTCACCCGGCGTTACCGTCGCCGTGCCTGATTTAGCAACGACAATTCCAGCCGCTATATTGGCCAAAATAGCAGCATCTACAACCGAAGCACCAGCGCTGAACGCCGCCCCCAAGAGAGCAATAACCGTATCGCCAGCACCTGATACATCAAACACTGATCGGGCAAAGCTATGCGAGTGAAACGGCGGATTATCCTGCTGGCTAACGAGAATACCATCAGCGCTTAATGTGGTGATCATGGTATTAATGGATGTCTGACTTAACAGGTTTTGTGCAATCTCATCAATCACCTGACTGTCAATACTATCAGGTATAGCGATGTTGTGGTTAAGGCAGAAGCGATCAAACTCAGCCAGATTTGGCGTCAAAATATCTACCCCATCATAAAGGCTGATCTGCGGCTGTTTCGGATCGGCAAGAACTTTGAACATATCGCGCTTAGGGTGACTGATAATGGCTTTCATAATCGGCGGCTGAATAACGCCTTTATCATAGTCGGAAATAATCACCATATCGGCATTATCCAGTGTCGCCTGAATGATTGATATCATCTCCATCAAGCTGTTGCCGTTTATTGGCCTCGCCAATTCATCATCAACCCGCAATAACTGATGGCCTTTAGCCATAAAACGGGTTTTCGTCGTTGTCGGCCTTAATGGGTCAGCAATCAGATGCGCGGTAATAGCAGGTTCTTCGGATAGATAATGCAGCAGCATATCTCTTGCGCCATCATCACCGGTAACCCCGATAAGCGTGACCTGCCCTCCCAAATGCGCCAGATTACGCGCAACATTGGATGCTCCTCCCGGCATATGGCTTGTGCTTTGATGCGCCAGAATAGGGATCGGCGCTTCGGGTGATATGCGGCCAACAGAACCATCGACAAAAGTATCCAACATGACATCACCTATCACAACAATATGGCGATGTTGCATGTCACTCAATATGGTGGCGGCGTGGTCTGCTGATAAGCGATTTTGATCTGTCACGATTTTCCCTTTTCGCGATTACGATAGGTTGTGGCGCCATCGGTTATTGATTTTGTGTCGGCGCGCACAACTGCTAGCGCATTATCCTCAACGTCAGTAGTAATCGTGCTGCCAGCACCAACCATAGCCCCCGCCCCAATATTAACAGGCGCAACAAGTGCTGAATTAGACCCAATAAATGCCGCCGCTCCAATTCGCGTCATCGACTTGCGGATACCATTATAATTGCAGGTAATGGTGCCGGCGCCAATATTAGCATCAGCACCAATCTCGGCATCGCCAAGATAGGTCAGATGATTAGCCTTTGCCATCGCCCCCATCGTGATATTCTTTGTCTCAACGAAGTTTCCGATCTTGACGCCTTCTTCTAAAACTGTTCCCGGACGTAGTCTTGCATAAGGCCCGATTACCGCGCAGGCGCCGATATCAGCGCCTTCAATGTGGCTAAAAGATTTGATCTCTGCCCCATTTGCAATCCGCACATCAGGCCCGATCACAACATGCGGATAGATAATCACATCCTCAGCAATTTGTGCATTGGCGCTTAAATATACGGTGTCAGGATCAATCAGTGTTACCCCATCTATCATTGCTTTATGGCGAAGCCGCTTTTGAATAATGGCCTCAGCCTTGGCCAGATCAACGCGATTATTTATCCCCATAACATTTTCTTCTGTCGCCATCACGCAGCCAACAGAATGGCCAGCTTGATAGGCGGCGCTGATAATATCGGTGAGAAACTTCTCACCCGTTTGCGCATTGAAGCCAATCTTTTCCAAGAGATCAAATAAGAGGGGCATCCGCACCGCCATCATGCCGCTATTGCATAGGCTGATAGCGCGGGTTTTTGCATCGGCGGCTTTGTCCTCAACAATGGCAGAGATTGATTGTTTGTCATCTTGAATGAGCCTGCCATAACCGCTTGGATCATCCGCTTCAAAGCCAAGGCAACAGATATCATGACCATCTTCAGAAATGCCGTTAACAAGGGCATAAAACTCATCAGCCGAAACAAGCGGCGTATCAGCAAAAGCAATAACAGCAATACCGTCATGATGCTTTAATGTGTCTGCCGATGCCGCAACCGCATGGCCAGTTCCAAGTGGCGGGTCTTGTATCACCGCCTGAATTGGGCATGGATACGCATCTTTCATGGCATTGACATGATCGCTGACCTGGCTGCCATCAGTGCCAACTACAATCACGGCATCGCTGGCATTGGCTGTTATCGCGCTGTCCAGCACCCAGTTAAGCAACGGTTTGCCGCCCAGTCGGTGTAGAGGTTTGGCCAGGCTAGAGCGCATTCTAGTGCCTTTGCCTGCAGCAAGGATGATCGCTGTAAAAGTCATGCCCGATTATATGATCTAAACACGGTTATGAAAAGAGGAATGCGATATTGCATATTTAGCCGCAAACAGAGTATATATGGGAACTCGTTTTATGTGTAAAATCAAAGGAGCAAGCCATGTGCGGTATTATCGGCACAATTGGATATCCTGATGCGGCAGATGCTTTGCTTCAAGGATTACGGCGGCTGGAATATCGAGGCTATGATTCTGCTGGTATCGCCTTGCAAAAAGACGCGGGATTTGCCGTTCGCCGCGCTGTTGGTAAGCTCAATGCGCTGGCAGGGGTTATGCATGAAAGCCCGCTTCATGGCACAACAGGCATTGGCCATACGCGCTGGGCGACTCATGGTGAGGTCAATCTTGCTAATGCCCATCCGATGATGTCAGGTGACCGTGTTGCCGTCGTCCATAATGGTATTATTGAAAATCACCGCATATTGAGAGATACGCTGACGGCAAAGGGCTATCAGTTTCAAAGCCAGACTGATACTGAGGTTCTGGCGCATCTGTTTGCTGATGCGCTGGACCACGCGCCGTCATTGATGGCCGCAACCGAAGTCGTGATTGCTCAGATTGAGGGGGCTTACGCCTTTGCTGTGATGGCGGCTGACTATCCTGATCAGCTAGCGATTGCCAGACAAGCCTCACCCTTGGCGATAGGTCTGTCGGATGATGCGATGTTTGTTGGCTCTGATGCGATTGCGATGGGGGATGTGACCCAGCGTGTGATGTTCCTCAAAGATGGCGATTATGGTGTGCTTTCGCGGCAGGATGTGGCGATAAAAGACGCTAAAGGCCAGATCGCAAACCGTGATGTCACCATCGTTGCGGCAAATCCGGGGCTGGTGACGAAAGAAGGCTATCATCATTTCATGGAAAAAGAGATTCATGAGCAGCCCGATACTGTCATGCATACGCTTGGGGCATTTACCGATGCTGATGGGGCGTTTGCCTTGCCGCAAGAGGTCAATTTTGCGGATATGACCGGGCTTGCCTATCTAGCCGCTGGAACCAGTTATATTGCTGGTCTGATCGGCCGCTATTGGATGGAAGAACTTGCAGATTTGCCAGTAGTGACGGAAATTGCGTCGGAGTTTCGTTATCGGCATCCGTCGTATCGCCAGATCAGCCTGGCCATGGGAATATCGCAGTCGGGGGAGTCTCTAGATACGTTGATGGCACTTCGCTATATGGCAGATAAAGGCGTTGATACCGCCGCCTTGGTCAATGTCGAAACCTCGACCATGGCAAGGGAGGCAAGTGGCTATCTGTTGACACGGGCAGGGCCTGAAATTGGTGTTGCCAGCACCAAATCTTATATGGCTCAGCTGACGGTATTGTTAGTTCTGGCAACCGTAGCTGGGCATCAGCGCGGTATCTTGAGTGATAAAAGGCGCCTGGAAATTGAGCAAATGTTGGCTAGAGTGCCACGGCTTATTGGTGAGGCGATGGCGGCAACTTCGGCGATAAAACAGATTGTGCCGCGCTTGGCGCAGGCGCGATCATGCCTCTATTTAGGGCGCGGAACGCTTTATCCTGTCGCCATGGAAGGCGCGTTAAAATTGAAAGAGCTAAGCTATATTCATGCTGAGGCCTATGCCTCGGGTGAGATGAAGCATGGCCCCATTGCGCTGATTGAGGATGGCTTGCCGGTGGTGGCGTTGCTGACCGATGATGAGCATCTGTTGAAGTCGATCAGCAATGTGCTTGAGGCCAAGGCGCGAGGCGCCGATGTGATCATTATTGCCACCGAAAGTGCCGCCCAAAAAGCCAGGGATGAGATCGGTGGGTTGAACGGCAATATCATCACCGTGCCAGATTGTGATGCGCTAATCGCGCCGATGGTGCTGAGCTTGCCTATTCAGTGTCTGGCCTATATGACGGCGGTGCATAAGGGAACAGATGTTGACCAACCGCGCAATCTGGCTAAGTCTGTGACCGTGGAGTAAATGGAGTTGAATATGCCTATTTCCTCAGATTCACTATTAAACAATCTTTTTCTAATGACATTTTTTCAAAACGGAATAAACCATCTCACCTTTAGAAAACTGTGTGGTCAGAAATGGTATTAAGTT
>NZIT01000047.1 GCA_002691725.1 SAR116 cluster bacterium
GGCACAGATGGCTTGCTCATCATGTCGCTGATCCATGTCTTGATGAAAACAGGTCACATTGATCTTGATTATCTGATGCGTTACACCAATTCGCCCTGGCTGGTTATTCGCAATCCCGGACAGTCTGATGACGGGTTATTTTTGCGTGATAAGGATAATAAGCCTCAAGTCATTGATAGCAAAACAGGTAAGCCCGTTGCCTTTGATAAGGCCGGTATACGCCCCGAATTAAAAGGCGAGATTAAGGATACATCAGGTTCAATCGCTGTGCCGTCTTTCATGTTGATGGTTGATGAATGGCTAGATGAGCAATACAGTCCAGAAGCAACCGAAGGCAAAACAGGAATACCTGCCGCCCGCGTTTATGGCTTGGCTAAATCAATCGCTGAGGCGGCATTTTCGCGGCAAGTTGTCATTGATGAGCCATGGGTTGACTGGAAAGGTGAGCGCCATGAGCAAATGATTGGCCGCCCTGTATCCATGCATGCCATGCGCGGCATATCTGCCCATTCTAATGGTTTTCAGACTTGCCGGGCTTTGCATGTTTTACAAATCCTCATTGGCAGTGTTGAAACCCCCGGCGGCTTCCGCTTCAAGCCGCCTTATCCAAAGCCTGCCCATATCCATCCACGGCCAGCTGGTAAAACCGAACAAGTGAAACCCAACACGCCTCTGCCGGGGGCGCCATTGGGCTATGTGTTATCACCAGATGATCTGCTGGTTGATGCTCATGGAACACCGAGCCGGATTGATAAAGCCTATTCATGGGATGCGCCATTATCGGCNCATGGCTTGATGCATATGGTGATCTCAAACGCCTATGCTGGTGATCCTTATAAGGTCGATGTGTTNTTTATGTATATGGCAAATATGGCGTGGAATTCGAGCATGAATACNCGCGGCGTNATTGATATGTTAACCGAAANAGACCCTGNAACAGGCGACTATNNTATTCCAAAGATTATTTACTCAGATGCNTACTCATCTGAGATGGTTGCCTATGCNGACCTGATCTTGCCNGATACGACCTATCTGGAACGTCATGACTGTATTTCCTTATTAGACCGCCCGATATGTGAGCCTGACAGCGTTGCNGATGCGATCCGTTGGCCGGTTGTTGAACCTGATCGTGATGTCCGTGGATTTCAGTCTGTTCTCCTGGATTTAGGGGCAAGGCTTGGCTTGCCGGGCATGGTTGANGCGGATGGTCAGCCACTTTATGCGGATTATGCCGATTATATGACCAAGCACCAACGCAAGCCTGGGATTGGCCCCCTAGCTGGCTTTAGAGGCGATAAGGGTGATATGGCTGGCCGCGGTGAGCCGAATGCAGATCAGATCAATGCCTATATTGAACATGGCGGCTTCTGGTCAGAAGAATTGCCTGAAAACGCCCGCTTTTTCAAAATGGCAAATAGCCATTATCAAGATTTTGCTGTCCGAATGGGGTTCTATGACAAGCCTGAGCCTTACTGCTTTCAGATTTATTCCGAAGAGATGCAAAAGTTCCGTTTAGCCGCCGAAGGTCATGGCAAAATTCAGCCACCTGAGCATATGCGGCAACAGATCAAAACGTGTTTCACGCCGCTGCCCATCTGGTATGAGCCATTTGAGGGAAGTGCCGTTGATGCCAATACATATCCAATCCATGCCCTGACACAGCGGCCGATGGCGATGTATCATTCATGGGGATCACAAAACCCATGGCTACGGCAAATCCATGGCCATAATCCATNATTCATCCCCNGTAATTTGGCTCGCTCACTTGATGTGCAAGATGGTGACTGGGTATGGGTGGCNTCACATCANGGCAAAATTAAAGTNCCTGTTGCNATNATGGAAGGNATTAATCCTAATACTGTCTGGACATGGAATGCTATCGGTAAGCGGCGCGGCGCATGGCAATTAGATGCTGATGCACCCGAAGCCCGCAAAGGGTTTTTGCTTAATCATCTGATCCATGAATTATTGCCGATGAAAGGTGANGGCTTACGCTGGTCAAACTCTGATCCNATTACNGGNCAAGCNGCNTGGTATGACCTGAAAGTAAATATCACCAAAGCCGAGGCCAGTGACAATCCTGTTATTGAACCTGATTTTCCGATTTTGGCGGCACCGCCGAATTTGTCTGAGCCCCCTCATCTATTGCGTTACGGCGACAAGATTATTGCCACCAGTAAAAGGGAGAAAAAATAGTGACCTGTCTGCCTTCTTCGACTGAGAAAAAACTTGGTCTGGTTATTGATCTAGATATTTGTGTTGGCTGTCAGGCCTGTGTTGTTAACTGTAAAGAATGGAATACCGCAGGATACGGCGCCCCATTAGCCGATAGCGACCCTTATGGCGCGCATCCGACAGGGGCGTGGCTGAACCGTGTTCATGCTTTTGAAGCTGGNGAGGCNGNNGNNGCGCGNGTCGTGCATTTTCCTAAATCNTGCNTGCATTGCGATGATGCGCCTTGCGTCACGGTCTGCCCGACAGGGGCTTCATATAAACGCCAGGAAGACGGCATTGTTCTGGTTAATGAAGATTGGTGTATCGGCTGTGGGTTATGCGCATGGTCATGTCCATATGGGGCAAGAGAAATGGACCCTGCCGAAGGGGTTATGAAAAAATGTACGCTTTGTGTTGACCGCATCTATAACACGCATCTTGAGGAAGAAGATCGCGTCCCTGCTTGTGTTCGGACATGCCCAACCAGCGCCAGACATTTTGGTGATCTGAATGATCCGACATCGGATGTGAGTCTGCTTGTGGCTGAACGTGGCGGCTATGATCTNATGCCTGAGCAAGACACTAAGCCAGTCAATAAATACCTGCCGCCACGACCGCGCCCACGCCATGAGATCGAAGATGTTGATCTGGTATCAATGGCAAAGAAAACAACACCTAAAGGGTTTTGGAAATGGCTTGATCAGGCTCTTGATCAGCTTCCAGGATAGGAGACAATTATGCGTCCTGCGGCTTCGCTGATTATCTTTACAACATTATCCGGTCTTGGCCTTGGCCTGACTTTTTTGATCGGTCTTGGCTGGCTTGCGGCGTCATCACCTTTATGGGTGATTGTTCACGCGGCTGTCGCTTTAGGGTTGATTGGGGCAGGCGTATTATCTTCCGCCTTGCATCTTGGTCATCCTGAACGGGCTTGGCGCGCATTCTCACAATGGCGAAGCTCATGGTTATCTCGTGAAGGCGTCATGGCGGCCTTGACCACTATTGTCCTGGCTGGCTATTTTCTGGATCATCTCATGTCAGGACAAGCACGGCCATGGCTCGGCATCATCCTTAGCATCATGAGCCTGATTACTATTTATACAACAGCTATGATCTATGCCTCATTGAAAACCATCGCCCGTTGGTATCATATATTAACGCCTGTGGTGTTTGTTGTCTTGGCATTGGCTGGCGGCTGTTTGCTTGCCGCTGCGTTAGCTGGCCTTGCTGGCAATCCCTCTGTTGAGCTTAGCCAATGGGGTATTGGAATGATTGCTGTGGCAAGTCTGATCAAGATATTATGGTGGAACCTTGCTGGCAGCAAAGGCTCAGGCTCTACCCCTGAAACGGCAACAGGTCTTGGTGCGCTTGGCAAAGTACGAATGATTATGCCGCCGCATACCGAAGAAAACTGGCTGCAACATGAAATGGGATTTGTTGTCGCCCGCAAACATGCTGTTCGGCTGGCTATCATTGCCTTTATTCTTGCCGCTATCATCCCGCTTTTAGTGCTTGGGCTCTATCCACAATCAGCGGCTTTGCTTGTCCTTGCCGCGCTTTTTCATCTGGCCGGAGTAATGGTCGAACGCTGGCTATTCTTTGCTGAGGCAAAACATACCGTGACGCTTTATTACGGCGACCAACATTAGAATANTTTACTAATAGTGGATTNAAAAAAGCGGCTATCGGTNNGATAACCGCTTTTATTCTCAGTAATACCGCTTAGACCATCTGTTCCTTCCGTTTAAGCAGGATATTATGTTGCTGACGGATTAGCTCATCAACCTGCTCGGGGATATGATCTGGGAAAATGGTTTTGAGGATTTTATTNTTGCTCTTTGTCGCCTGTTCCAACAAGTCTGGTTTGCTATTTTCTTCCCATTCTTTTGGTGATGAACGATCAGCCAGTTGTGGATAGACATATTCGGTTTGCATAACTTTGATCGTTGCATCATGCCCCAAATAATGCCCCGGGCCATCAATGCAGACATCACGCATGGCATCAACGCTGAGGGTATCGGAATTGACCTCAATGCCTCTAACGCAACGCAATAATTGCCCTAGCATATCATTATCGATAATCAAACTTTCCAGGCAAAAGCCGAGCAATGAGGCATGCATCCCGGCAGATTCGTAAACCATATTTAACCCTGACAGCCCTGCCATGACTGCGGTTGACCCTTTTTCATAGCCTGATTGAGCATCGGGCATCTTGGCATCTGCCATGCCAGATGCTGCCCCTGACGGAAGCCCGAAATGATTAATGATCTGGGCACATGCGGCTGTCAGCAAGCCTTGCTCACCGGAACCGCCAGACATGGCACCAGTCCGCAAATCAGATACAAACGGCCATGTCCCACATATTGCCGGATGNCCCGGCACCATGGCATTGACATAGACAAGTCCAGCCAATACCTCAGCTACCGCTTGTGCAACCGCACCTGCAATACTAGCTGGTGCCGTCGCGCCAGCTTGCCCCGCTGATAGCAATAACACGGGCATTCCGCCTTTGATGACTTCCTCCATGACCAGGCAGGATTCGGTGGCAAACCGCAACGGCGGCACAACAAAACAATTTGAGTTAGACACAAAAGGTCTGGCCCGCCATTTGTCTTCGCCACCAGCGACTTTATGTAATATCTCCAATGCTTCGGGAACATATTCAGCCTCAGTAAAGCTGACACCGACATGCTTGCGCGTCCCCATGATTGACGCATAGAGCGTGTTCAGATCAAGATCACGCGCATCAGTGATGTCACGGGCTACCATCGGACGTTGGAAAAAATGAATATTATCCATATTTTCAACTATGCGGGCGGCATCATAAATATCCTGAAGTCGGCTTTCATCATAAATCCTGCCTACAACATCAACCAGATGCACCGCAGCACCAGCCGTGCCGTAATGCACTTTTGATCCACTTAAATCCAGATCATGTTGCGGCACTTGGCCATGTAAGGTGATCTGCCGTGCCGATTTAGCAATCGTGTCTTCTACCAACATTCGTGAGAATCTAACACGGCCATCATCACCGCAAACTGCCCCCGCATCAGTCATATAGCGGATACCCGATTCTGGCGCTTGGGATAGACCAATTTCTTCTAATATCTGAAAGACGGTATCGGTGATTGCGGCAACACCGCTATCATCAACCGGCTTATATAAGCCGCCAGACAGCCCCGGGCGAACTGGACGAATATCATCTGATAACGGCGCTGAACGAAGNTCTTTCCTCGCTTGCCTGCCACCTGCCCTGCGTACTGATCTTGGGGATTGAGGGATAGGATATGTTCTCATGACTGTACCTCCTCTTTAAGAAGTGTTTACGCTTTCATCCGAGATGCATCTGGGTCATACATCGGCTTTAGGCTTGCGGTTGCTGAAATATCTATACCTGCGACATTAATTGTATATTCAGAGGCAAGCATAGCGGCGGCATCATCATTGGCATCACGGCATGGCACATACCCCATGCCAATCGCACCTCCAAGATGATGTCCATAATTGCCGCTGGTCAGATACCCTACAATCTGACCATCGCGGATAATTGGCTCATTATGATAAAGTAAAGGGTCTGTATCATTGAGCCGGAATTGCATCATGCGTGACTTAACGCCGTCTTCTTTGCGCTGGATAACAGCATCACGGCCTATAAAATTACCGAACCGACCTGATTGCTTATTAATGCGGGCGGCAAAGCCCAATCCAGCATCAAGAATATGATCTTCACTAGACATATCATGGCCAAAATGACGAAATGCCTTTTCAATACGGCACGAATCCAGCGTATGCAATCCGCATAAGGTTAGCGGATGATCCTGGCTTCTTGTCATCAGAGTATCGTAAACATGCACCGCCATATCGCTTGATACATAAAGCTCCCAGCCTAGCTCACCAACGTAGGATACCCTGTGCGCGCGTGCCAAAGCATGACCAATCTCAATCTCTTGCATCGACCCAAATGGAAATGCATCATTGGTCAGTGATTGCGGGATTAATGGCTGAAGAAAATCTCTGGCTTCGGGGCCCATAACAACCAGAACGGATTCCATTGCGGTGACATCCAGAACCGAGCAATGCGCGTCATCAGGAATATGGCGATTGATCCAGTTCAGATCACGCTGAATAGTAGCCGCCGGCGTGATCACAATAAACCGATCAGCATTCAGCCTTGTGATAGTGACATCAGCCTCGATACCGCCATCTGAGTTTAAGAATTGCGTGTAAACAATCTTGCCAGTTTCGACAGCAACATTATTACAAGCGACTTTCTGTAACACGGCTTCGGCGTCTTTCCCCATGACCATAATCTTGCCAAAGCTGGACATATCAAACATCCCAACATGATTACGGACAGCTTTATGCTCTGCTGCATTATAGTCAAACCAGTTTTGGCGTTTCCATGAATACTGATATTCAGGCTTCAGCCCTTTCGCTGCCGCAGGGGCTGGCAAGAACCAGTTGGCTCTTTCCCAGCCGCCGACTTCACCAAAGCAAGCACCTTGGTCTTCCAGCCTGTGATGAATAGGTGAGCGTTTCACCAAACGGCTTGTTTCAACCTGCCGATAGGGGAAATGATCAGCATAAAGCAAGCCTAGTGTTTCGCTTACCCGTTCACGCAGATATGACCGATTGACTTGAAACGGCATCATGCGGCGAATATCAACATCCCATAAATCCATGGGCGCATTGCCTTTATCCATCCATTGCGCTAACGCCATGCCAGCCCCGCCAGCCGACTGGATACCAACCGAGTTAAAGCCCGCAGCAACAAAGAAGTTTTTAACCTCTGGCGCCTCCCCCATCAGATAGCGATTATCAGAGGTGAAGCTTTCCGGGCCATTGAAAAAGGTTTGTATCCCGGCTTCGGCAAGAATAGGTAGACGATTAATCGCCTTTTCCAGAATAGGTTCAAAGTGATCAATATCTTCAGGCAGAGAGTCAAACTCAAAATCCTCAGGGATACCATCCATCCCCCATGGCTTTGAGTTAGGCTCAAATGCCCCAAGCATAATTTTTCCAGCATCTTCCTTATAATAAGCACATTCATCAGGCACCCGCAGAACAGGCAAATTAGACTGCAATCCATCAACGCCTTCAGTGACAATATAAAAATGCTCGCAGGCATGTAATGGCACGGATACGCCAGCCATAGCGCCAATTTCACGCGCCCACATGCCGCCGCAATTCACCACATATTCGGCTTGAATGGTGCCATGAT
Organism: SAR116 cluster bacterium; assembly: GCA_002691725.1. Lineage (GTDB taxonomy): Bacteria > Pseudomonadota > Alphaproteobacteria > Puniceispirillales > UBA1172 > UBA12202. The sequence goes on from NZIT01000047.1 coordinate 7,436, forward strand.
CAGTTTCAACGCCAACAGCAACACCATGATCTGTCAGGACATTNGTGACTTTAACGCCTTCAATAATCTTTGCCCCGCCATTGCGCGCGCCCTTAGCCAGGGCTTGCGTGATGTTAACAGGATCACCCTGACCGTCTTTTNGCAAATGCACNCCACCAACGGCATCATCAACTTTTAATCCAGGATAGAGGTTTAGTATCTCCGATGTCGTGATCTCATTAATCTCAACCCCGAACGCCCGTGCCATAGCAGCAGAGCGGCGCAATTCTTCCATGCGTTCATCGGTCAGCGCAACCGTGATAGACCCATTGCGCTTGAAGCCAGTCGCCACCCCTGTTTCTTCTTCCAGACTGTAATAAAGCTCTTGTGAGTATTTTGCTAATCGCGTCATATTCTGAGTCGCACGTAATTGCGCGATTAGCCCTGCTGCGTGCCAAGTTGTGCCGCATGTTAATTGTCGCCGTTCAAGCAGAACAACGTCTGTCCAGCCAAGCTTTGTCAGGTGATAGGCAACAGATGTCCCAATGACNCCGCCACCAATAATGACCGCTTTTGCATGTGTTGGAAGTGAAATAGCCATAATGTGTTTCCCCTCCTAGGCGCGCAAACGGGAATTGTCAGGATCATAGAGAACGGCATTATCAACAATATGCGCNTGCCGCATACGGCCTAAAATCTCTACCTCAAGNTGCGGATNGCCATTGNNAAATGCNGTCTCATCGACAATGCCATANGCAATNGATTTNCCNACACGGTGGCCATAGCCAGCNGATACTACNAGCCCAACATCCTTATNTTGTGAGCGGATAGAGGACAGATATATCGCCTCACCAAATGGCTCACCATCCGCCGGATCATTAACCACCATAGCAACAAATCTGCGGCTTGCCCCACGCTGTTCTTCGGTCAGCAGAGCAGTTCGGCCAATAAAGTTGTCTTTATCGGTTTTGACCCACCGTCCTAACCCGCTTTCCAGCATGGTATAATCAGATGTCAGATCAGCTTTCCATGACCGATAGCCTTTTTCCAGACGCATGGAATCAAGTGCCAGCATTCCAAAAGGCTTGATCTGATGCGCCGCCCCTGTCGCCATTAGCTCATCATAAACCGCTTCCATGTCTGACATGGGAACATGCAGCTCCCATCCTGCTTCGCCAGCGAAAGATACGCGGATCAGCCGAACATTAGCACCAGCAACTTTGCCTTCACGATGCGTCAGCCATTTGAAATCATCCTGCGCCATGCTCGTGCCGGTGACGGCCTCCATGATAGCTGATGATTTAGGCCCAGTGATCAGCAAGCTGCCCATATCGCGTGTCAAATCAGTGATAGTGACTGAGCCATCATCTGGACAATGGGCATTGAGCCAGTCGCGATCATGCCAGAACGCCCCCGCACCAGTGATCAACCAAAAATGGTCATCATCAAAACAGGTGGCTGTCATTTCAGTTAAGGTTTTGCCTTTCGGGCTAGAAAAATAGATAAGTCCAATCCGTCCAGCTTTCGGCAGACGGCCCGTAACCATGTTATCCAGCCATGCCCGTGCGCCTTTGCCCTTAACTTCAAATCGGGTAAATCCAGTCAGATCAATAAGCCCAGCATGATCAGCAACATGGCGACATTCCGCGCCCACGGTTTGATGCCAATGCTGACGATTAAAGCTCTGTGCTGGCTCTCTCATATCGCCATCTTGGGGGAACCAATCGGCTCTCTCCCAGCCGCCATATGCGCCAAACTCCGCACCCATATCTTTAAGTTTTTGATAAAGCGGTGACATTTTTGCCGGACGACCAGCAGGCCATTGGATTTGCGGATAATGCGTTGCATATTCGTGCGAGTAGGTTTCAATAGCCTTGGCAATGCTATATGCGCGGTCAACATGATCGGTAAATCGTCTGGGATCAACCGCCCATGAATCCGTTTCCGGCTCACCTTCTATGATAATCTCAGCCATGAGCTTACCCGCCCCACCAGCCTGAACAATACCAAATGTGAACACACAACATTCAAAAGCATTCGGAACGCCCGGCATCGGGCCAACCAATGGCAAGCCATCAGGCGCATAAGGGATCGGGCCGTTAACCACCCGCGTGATACCAGCCGTGCCAAGAATAGGAACACGCTTACAGGCATCATCAATATACCATTCCAGTCTTTCCAGATCATCATTCCAGAGCTGAAATGAAAAATCAGATGGCCGTGGATCATCACTGTTGACCCAATGCGCGCGGCAGTTTTTCTCATAAGGGCCAAGCAGCAATCCATCTTTTTCCTGGCGCAGATAATAGGAGCTATCTGGATCACGCAACAGCGGCAACTTCTCCTCACGACCTGACAGCTCGCTGATGCCTTCTGTCACCAGATACTGATGCGCCAGTGATACGCACGGAACATCACGGCCAAACATTTTACCAATCTCATCCGCCCGATAGCCAGCGGCATTGACGACATATTCTGCTCGCACCGAACCAATGGGGGTTTCAATCTCCCACTCATCGCCTTTTCTGGTGACCCCAGTGACAGGACAAAAGCGGATAATTTGCGCCCCTAGATCACGCGCACCTTTAGCTAGCGCTTGCGTTAATTGCGCCGGATCAATATCACCATCCAGCGGATCCCATTGGCCGCCCTCCAGATCATGGGTTTCCAGAAACGGATAGATATTTTGCATATCCGCATTTGACATCATTTCAAAATCAACACCCATTTGGCGACCCATGGCCTGAACATGACGGAACTCATCCATGCGCTCTTTGCTATGCGCCAGACGAATTGCCCCGGTCACATGATAATTCATGGGATAGTCGACTTCTTCCCCCAGACGCCGATACAGCTCGGTTGAATAGGACTGCATTTTCATCATTGTCCATGACCCGACAAAGTTAGGGCAGTTGCCAGCCGCGTGCCATGTTGACCCCGATGTTAATTCATTCTTTTCTAATAACAAACAATCTGTCCAACCCATTTTGGCCAAGTGATAGAGAACCGAGCAACCAACAGAGCCGCCGCCTATGACAACCACTCGTGCCGATGCTGGTAGCGTTCCTGTTGCTTTCTGTCCGTCCTGTTGCTGTGTTGTATCTGTCATCTGATTTCTCTCCGAAATTTTTGATAATATTTTTGTTGCTACTCAGTTAATAGATTGGTGGTGCAATGACCCATATGACCACTGCGTCTTCACTGCCTTTGTTTTGCCAATGGAATGTCTCGCCAGCAAAACGAAAGCTATCTCCTGCATTTAATTCATAGACTTGATGATCAAGCGTCAATGTCAATTGCCCTGAAATGATATATCCTGCTTCTTCGGTAGGCCGTGTCATTGGTGCTTCGATCATGGTGCCAGGGCCAAACACAGACCGCACCATCTCAAACCGTCCACCCAAATCAGGCGACAGCAATTCTTCACGCAAACCCGTCAAATCATCATGCATGATGCGCCGTGATTGCGATCTGACAATATGATCACTTTCTTCATTTTCAGGTGAATTGGAAAAGAAAAAGCTCAATGGGAAATTGAACAGTTTTGCCACTTTACGCAGATCAGATAAGGATGGCTCTGACGTCCCCCGCTCAACCTGACTTAGCCAGCCTATAGAGCGGTCTAATTCTTCTGCTAGTTCAATTAATGTCCAGCCACGGCTCTGCCTGAGGGCGCGGATATCATGCCCTATCTGGCCAGAAGACCGCAGCATAAACGGCTGATCCCTGTCACGATGTGTATGTGAAGATGCTGTTTGTTTGGATGTGCTTGTCTTATCTAGCATGGCGATGTTACCGCTAAATCAATATGAAAATTATTATTTTCACTAAAATGAAAAAATAACAAGAATTTTCATACGCAAAACACAATTTTTTTTTAATGGCTGATGATGCTTGACGCGAGCAAGGCTTTAGGTCAAGTTCATGGATCATTTTTTATGTTTAATGAAAGCAAGAGATCATGCGTTTTGCCCTATTCATTTTTGCCGGAGTATTTAGTTTTATCATGTCAGCATCAGCACAAGCCGAAACCCTCATTCTTGAAACAAGCAAAGGGGAAATTCGCATTTCCCTGTTAACCACGCTTGCCCCTAATCATGTCGATCGCATCAAGGAATTGGCGCAAGAAGGCTATTATGATGGTATCATTTTCCACCGTGTCATTCCTGGATTTATGGCACAGACAGGCGATCCAACCGGCACTGGCATGGGCGGTTCGGGGCAAAAGCTTGATGCTGAGTTTTCTGAATATCAGTACAAGGCAGGCACCGTAGGGATGGCGCGCACCATGGACCCAAACAGCGCCGACAGTCAGTTTTTCATCTGTTTTGACGGATGCGGCCATCTCACCGGACAATATACGGTCTGGGGACAGGTTGAGGAAGGCATGGACGTTGTTGAAGCAATTAACCCGGGTGAGCCGCCCGCAGAACCTGATCAAATCATTAGCGCCCGCCTGGCTGAGTAAGGCTGGGTAAGGCTGAATAAATGCGTTAAGCGCAAATCTATTCAGCAGGTATAGAATACCATTGGCAACAGACCGGATCATGCGTTCTGGTCTGTTTTTATTTCTGCTCAAATTGGTATCCAGCCTCAGCCATGCGGCGCACCAACACCTTTGCATTGAGATCATAGAGCGATTGCTTTTGCTTGCCTTCCGCATCAAAATTATCAGGATGTAGCCATGCCTCATAATTTGCTTTCAGGTGCGGCCATTCGCTATCAATCGCGGCAAACCAACCCGTATCACGATTATGGTTTTTGGGTAATCCCGCTTGCCTAAAGACGCCTTCAAAAGATAGCCCAAAGCGTTCCGCCGCCCGACAGGATTTCTGGTTGAGGATATTACATTTCCACTCGAACCGCCTATATCCATGCGTAAATGCCCATCTGATCGTCAGGAAAACGGCCTCTGTTGCCATTGGCGTACGCTGCATAATAGGGGCAAAATTGATATGGCCAACCTCAATCGAGCGATTGGCAGGATCAATCCTTAAAAAGGATAAAACACCCATGATAAGCCCGTCAGATTTGCGCCTTACGACATAGAATAGCGGATCAGCAGCACTAGCAAATTGTTTGATCCAATCCCGCATCGCCTTAACATCATCAATCGGCCCATAAGGCAGCCAGACCCAATTATCATGATGGCCGCCGAGAACCTCCGTCAAGGCAGCCGCATGATCATGGGACAGTTTTTCCAGATAGCACCAATTGCCATCAAGTTGCCCACCATCAGGATATGGCGGCGTCTGGCCTGATNCGGGGATGCCGATGCGGTTTCCATCCGGGTCTTGCGAGTAAAATAAAATCGTCATTCTTAACCCTTACTTTATTATTGCAGGGTTAGCGCCCGAATAGTGTTCGTTGAGCCAGCAACACCNAAAGGTGTTCCAGCCACCACAACAACGGTATCACCTGATTGACAATCCGTGTTTGTTAACAGCAGTGAGCTGATTTCTGTCAAGGCATCATCAAAGCTGTCAAAATGCGGGGATAATATACTGGTGATGCCCCATGTAAAGCCTAGGCGCTGGCGTGCGATCTGGCTTGGCGTGATTAAGTAGATTGGTAAATCAGGGCGTTCACGCGATAACCGAATACCCGTTGTCCCTGTCTTTGAAAATCCGACAATACAAACCGCCCCAATGCCGCTGGCTAGCTGTGTTGCTGAAGACGCCACCGCATGATAGGTATTATGAGCATCAACCGGATTAAGCGCAAGGGAGCTAGCATAGCCTTTTCTGGCTTCGGTGGTTTCAATAATCCGCCGCATCATAGCAACGGATTCAGATGGATACTGACCGGCGGCAGTTTCTGCCGACAGCATGACACAATCAACCCCACTGGTCACNGCGGTGGCCACGTCAGATGCTTCTGCTCGTGTTGGGGTATGATGGGTAATCATGGATTCCAGCATTTGCGTTGCGACAATAACAGGCTTGCCAATGCGGCGACAGGCATAGGTAATCTCTTTCTGGATACCGGGCACCGTTTCAGGCGGTAATTCCACGCCCAGATCACCCCTTGCCACCATAATACCGTCACATGCTCTGATAAGGTCATCCAGCTCTTGTAACGCTGCTGGCTTTTCCACTTTGACCATNAATGCCGCCCGATCTTTGACAATGGAACGCGCCTCGACAACGTCGGTCACATGCTGCACAAAAGATAACGCCACCCAATCCACACCCAGCCCAAGAGCAAACTCTAAATCGGCAAGGTCTTTTTCAGTTAAGGGGCTAATTTTTAGCGATACATCAGGAACATTAACCCCTTTGCGGTCACTTATGGGTCCACCAGCATNGACCTTGGTTATAATTTTTCCAGTTTCAACACGGGTTACCGTAAATTTGAGATTGCCATCATTAACAAGCATCCGATGCCCAGGCAAAATAGCGTCAAAAATTTCAGGATGCGGCAGATAAACTCTGTTCTGATCACCGATCTTGTCCTGATCATCAAAGACAAACTCANCCCCAGCGGTCAGCTCTGTGCCTTCTTTGACCGTACTGATGCGAAGCTTTGGCCCCTGCAAGTCTGCCAAGATTGTTATCGGGTGGTCAAGTTCTTCTGCAACATCACGAATATGCTGATACGTGGCTTTGTGAACATCTTGTGTGCCGTGGCTGAAGTTTAATCGAAAGGCGCTTGCACCCTGCTCAGCCAGAGTCTTGATCATCTCACGNGAATTACTGGCAGGTCCTAATGTTGCGAGAATACGAGTGGCCAAATATGTATTGGTCATTATTATGTTTTCCTTTACGATTTAATCATCACTAATTGAATAATAATACTGATCANTAATGACAGTATCATGACGATGACATAAGATAAGCATAACTGAAATTTACCAATTTATCAAAAATAAAGGCAACGTATAAGCAGGGCATAAGGAAGGAGAGCAGAACGTGTCACAAGATCGTCTTTATCAACAGCAATTACTGGAATTGGCACGATTAGCCCGCAGCAATACGACGCAGGATCAGCCAACGCATAAAGCAGAAATGCTAAATCCTGTTTGTGGTGATAAGGTCACGGTTGCGCTTGTCATGGATCAACAAAGCGTCAAATCCATTAACATAAAAGTTCGTGGTTGCGCCATTTGTGAGGCGGCGGCAGGGCTGATGTATCATTTTTGCAATCATCATGACAGCACCATGCTTAATCAGATGAGCGCAATTATCCCTGAATGGTTTACTGACGACAATAATACAGAATTGCCTGATAATGCCCTGGAACCTCTAATCCCTATCAAATTAAGTTACCGCAACCGTATTCGCTGCGCGACGCTACCATTTGAGGCTTATACGCTGGCCAGGCAGTCCCCGCTTGATCTTTCCAACAAGCCATGACCATGACAGATCACTTGCGTGCATAATTATCTTTGTTCTAGGTTACNTTATGAATATAATGATATAAGTAAANTAATTTAGGCCATANGGCATGATAGTATGATCACATTTTATGTTCTTAACCTTGATCCCATGACAGCCGAGATTGGCCAGACAGCCTGTGCTTATTTTCATAATAGAGTGATTGCGCCTTATCAGCAGCCTAAGCTCAAGGTTGATCTTGGACTGGTCAATGACCCGACTGAACTGCCCCCCTCTATCCGGCTTAATTTGCCCAATGCCGATGCTTTATCAGCGATTAATTCCTCCTCGCTATTCAGAAAGAGTTTGCCGCAACCGCGACAAGATTTTCAGCTGATCATGTCGCGCCGCACCAAATTAGAGAATACTATCGAAAGCCTTGCTGAAATCTGGATACATATCGCCTCTCTCAGCACTGGCCGCTTAATGCTCACCCAAGAGCCTAAGTCTAAAGCCCCTATTATCGCATGGTGGTTAGGCAAAAAGCTGGCGCCTATTGATGATATCCCAATGGCTGACCGGCCATGGGAAAAAGATAAAGTGGAATTATCGCCACAGCTAGCTGATGAGTTTATCTCACTCTTCATGAAAGACTTGACATGATTGCGCGTCTTGAGCAATACGCCACACTGTTGTTTGATCAGCCTATGGCGGAAAAGATACTGTCTTATTCACCAATAGTGAGCGAGTTCACCAGTGATCATCCGATTGAAGCCGCGGTTGTATTAATCTGTTTTGTGATCATCATTATCACAGGGCTAAGCCGCTTGCTGTTCAGGGGGTCATCTGATCAGACGGGAAACTCCGCCTTAAAGCCGTCATCACAAGCAAAGCCGCAGAAAGGATTAGCGCGAAAATTAGAGCGGCTAGCCCATCCTCAATTACGCCTTTATGAAGTCACTATTACTGATGATATGAGCGATTTAATTTCTGAAGGCGCTAATCAGCATGCGAGCGCGCCTGACGCAGACGGGCTAAGCCCCACGGCGCGCGCCATGCTAAAGCAATTTTGGCAAGACGGCAAAATTACCTGATTATTGGTTTAGTTATTAGCTTCCCATGCGGCAATCGCATCTGTTAATTCGCGCTTCTCATTGCACCCAAAAGGACAGATAGTTTTCAGCCGCGCCAGCAGTGCCTTTGCCTCATCCGGTTGATCCAGCGTTAAATAAAGCTCACCCATATATTCAAGCGCGCCTTTATGTTTCGGATCGATATCCAGAGCGCGCTTGTAATGCTGCATACTTTTATCATATTGACCTAGTTTGCGCGCTGAAAAGCCCATTAAGTTATAGAGATCAGCGTTATTTTTATAATTGCTTTCATTTTGCGAAAGCAGGCTGTAAGCCTCAGCAAAATCATTCTTGTTGATTGCTTTTTTCGCTTTATTGATAACCGCAGGTGAGCTTGACGATGATGATGATGAATAATCACCACTGCCAGCTGCCAAGACATGCGTGGTTAGCCCCGGCATAACACCAAACACCAAGCCCGCAATTATTATAACACGGCCAATATTCAAGCTTTTCGAAATCATCGATGACATAACATCCCTCATAATCATGACTATAATATTTGAGATGTTGCAATCGGCACAAAAATCAACGCCCTTTCCAGACAGGGTCACGTTTTTCAGCAAATGCTTTGGCGCCTTCCAGATTATCATCACTATCATAGAGGATATCAACGGTCTTTAGCTGGCGCTTGGTGATCCGGTTCATCATATCCTGGAAACTGCTATCCTCAGCGGCACGCACAACTTCTTTGATACTCGCAAACACCAGGGGCGGGCCTGCTGCAAGCATCTCCGCCACTTGCCATACATGATCCATAAGCTGATCTGGCGGCAGTATATCATTAACCAAGCCGTGATGCCTGGCTTCATCTGCGCTCATCCAGCGGCCAAGGAAAAGCATTTCCATCGCCACATGATAGGGGATACGTTTGGGCAATTTTATGGTTGCAGCATCAGCCAGCGTTCCGGCTTTAATTTCAGGCAGGGCAAAGCGGCTTTCATTAGTGCAATAGATGAGATCGCATGATAGCGCCAGTTCAAAGCCGCCACCAACAGCCATACCCTCAACCGCAGCGATAATGGGCTTATTCATATCGCGCATTTCTTGCAGACCGCCAAATCCGCCAACACCATAATCGCCATCAACAGCGTCACCATCTGCCGCCGCTTTCAAATCCCAGCCAGCACAGAAAAATTTCTCACCAGCGGTGCTGACAATAGCGACGCGCAATTCAGGATCATCACGGAATGTCTTGAATACCTCACCCATTTCTACGCTGGTTTTCAGATCAATGGCATTGGCTTTTGGTCGATCAAGAATGACGTGAAATATACCATTTTTGCGGCTTGTTTTTATGACCTCAGACATATTGATATCCTTTCATGTGAAATAAACTGTTGGCTCATACGCTATCCGAGCTTGCAATAAGATCGCGTTAAGATCGCATTCGTATCAGCGCATCTACGGCAACCGCGCCCTTTCCTTCTGCTCTGACCAGCAACGGATTAACCTCCAATTCCTCAATCTGTGAGGCATGGCTTAGCGCAACCTCTTGAATAGCCATGATCGCATCAATTGCGGCTTCAATATCACCCTTTGCTTGCCCCCGCCAGCCATTCAGCATCTGCCCAGCCTTTAATGACAGCACGATATCTTTGATCTGATGGCGCGGCAAGCCAATCATGACAGTTGCTGTATCGCGCAATAATTCAGCCATGACGCCACCTGTCCCAAGCATCAGATAAAGCCCTACCACCGGATCATGGCGCGCCCCTACAATTAGCTCCGCTATGCCATCATCAATCATATCTTCGATCAGAATATCACCGCTTATTTGGCGCAACTCATTATAGGCTTCTGCTACCATATCCTTGCCCTGAATATTGAGCCTGACCGCGCCCAATTCTGTTTTATGACTTAATGCTGATGAGACGGCTTTCATGACAACTCGCCTGTTGCCTGCTATCTCAATAGCCGCATCCTGGCTCTTAACAATATCGCCTTTCGGGATGCTGACATGATGCTTGGCAAGCATGGCTTTTGATGTAACCTCATCAAACGTATCCGGATAAGTATCAGGCTCAGCATCTGATTGTGATAAGCCTGCGGGTATGAGCAACGCTCTATCTTGGGAGGCATGAAAAGCCGATTTGATTGCCGCAATGCTATGATCAAAGCCGCGCATGGCCGGAATACCTCGTTCCATCAACCATCGGGCTTTATCATGGGGGATACCCTCAGGCATACTCGCCAAGACCACCGCTTTTGCGCCTGTTGTCTGGCTGGCTGTCAGCAAGGCTTCAATCGCTGTCTGCCACGCCTCTGACCGCCCCAACACTGGCTTGGGAAAATCAATAATCAACGCTGTCAGCCCTATTCCTGCCAACATACAGGCGCTAAAGGTTCGGGTTAGCCGCTCGCTATCACCCCAATCAAAGGTATGATAATCAAAAGGATTGCTAACCGTAACCAGTGGATTGACCGTGGCTTTGATTTGCGATGCGATATCATCGCTTAATTCCGGCATCAGGATATCGCCGCGCATCGCCGCATCAGCAATCAGTGAGGCTTCACCACCTGAACACGACATTGTCATCAGACTGGGATCATCAATGCGNCCAAAACAATGCAGCAAGGATAATCCGCCTAATAATTCTTCTATCGAATGCACAACACCAACCCCGATCGCATCAAAAAAGGCTTCGGATGCGGCATTGCCGCCAGCCAGCGAGGCGGTATGCGATATCGTCATATTCTGGGCGGCATCGCTCAAGCCAGCTTTCAGCGCCAGTATAGATTTACCCATTGCTTTAGCCGCATGCACGGCTTCGGCAAAAGCCGCCGCATCATTAATGCCCTCAATATGCAGCCCAATAGCTGTCACCCTCTCATCAGCGGCAACAACCTTGATCAAATCCGCCATCCCGATCATTGCCTGATTACCCAGCGTCAAGGTATAAGCGACTGGCAGGCCGCCAAGCTGCATAGTCAGATTAATCGCCAGATTTGAAGATTGGGTGATGAGCGCAACGCCGCTATCTACCGCCTCCCCGCCATGCACATCCGGCCATAGTAAAGCGCCATCCAGATAATTAATCATGCCATAGCAATTCGGCCCTAAAATCGCCATGTCGCCTGCTGATGCAATCAAAGCATCTTGATAGGCTTTGCCATCCGCCACCTCCGCAAAGCCAGAGGCAAATGCAACCACACCGCCGGCACCCATGGCTGATAATTCTTCAACCATAGCAATGCTGGTTTTCCGGTTCACCCCAAGAAACACGGCATCTGGTGGCGCCGGCAACGCCGCTAGATCAGGATAGGCTTTATAGCCAGCAACACTATCTTTCTGCGGATGAACCGGCCAAATATCGCCCTTAAAGCCAACTTCAACACAGCTTAAAACCACAGCCTCAGCCCATTTTCCGCCAATGACCGCAATGCTGGATGGCCGCAATAGCCGCGTTAGTGAAGCCGAAAAATCCCCATCTTGAGCATTATGATGAGTGCCGTTATGCGCGGCATCGGAAGGCTTGTTCTGCGCCAATGTCATTAGCCGCCAAGCCGCCGCAATAAATCGCGGCTAATAATATGACGCTGAATTTCAGAAGTGCCGTCCCAGATACGCTCAACTCGCGCATCACGCCAGAACCGTTCAAGCGGCAGATCATTCATCAACCCCATGCCGCCATAAATCTGGATAGCTTCATCAGTAACCCGTGCCAGAACTTCAGACGCATAGACTTTAGCTGAGGCAATTTCCCGATTAGCTTCAAGACCCTCATCAAGCCGCCACGCCGACGCTAGCGTAAGCCAGTCAGCGGCATCAATTTCGGTAATCATATCAGCCAGCTTAAAGCTCACCCCCTGGAATTTTCCAATCTGCTGACCAAATTGTTTACGGTCAACCGCATATTGTAGCGCATAGTCAAAGACGCGCCGTGCCCGCCCGACAGACATCGTAGCGACAGTAATTCGGGTTGCATACAGCCATGTGTTCATCACCTCAAAACCGCCATCAACCTCACCCAGAACTTGACTATTGGGGATGCGGCAATCATCAAAAGTAAGGATCATATTATCATAGCCACGATGCGATAAGGATTTATATCCAGGCTTGATCTCAAACCCCGGATGACCGCGATCAACGAGGAAACAGGTGATCCGTTTCTTTGGCCCTTTGGGGGTATCGTCTTCACCTGTGGCGATAAAAACAATGACAAAATCAGCATGCGCTGCGCCTGAAATAAAATGCTTAGTGCCATTAATAATCCAGTCACTACCATCTTTCCTGGCAAAGGTTTTCATGCTGCGAATATCCGACCCTGCATCAGGTTCTGTCATCGCCAAGGCATCCATGCGCTCACCTTTGATCGCTGGGGTGAGATAACGCTCGATCTGGTCGCCCTCACATGCCATCAGGATATTTTGCGGCCTTCCCCAAAAATGCGTCAATGCCATAGAACCGCGACCAAGCTCACGTTCAAGCAAAGCAAACTCCAGATGATTGAGCCCGCCACCGCCAACCGCTTCAGGAAAATTTGGCGCGTAAAACCCCATATTCAGAACCTTTGATTTAATATCATCGGCAATCTCCTGCGGCACATAACCTAGCTCTTCGACTTTGTTTTCATGCTGGTATATTTCTTTTTCAACAAAGCCGCGAACGGTATCCACAATCATGTTTTGTTCTTCAGTCAATCCAAAATGCACACTTCTCTCCTAATCCTTTTTCAGCCTGTTCCGGCCTTATCTATGAAGATCATTTCCTTTTCATTCCGATTGCCGCGCCAGCAGCATCGGGTTGTGGCAATTCACTTTGCGCATCAGCAATTTGGGCAAATGCCTGGGCGAGATGATCAGGCATCGGCGCCGCCCTGCCAGCATTCATATCAACATGCAGCAGCATATGTTCACCACTGGCCAAATGCCGCTTATCCTTGCCGCCATACATATCATGATAGAGATGCACTTTTTTCGCATCATGATTGATCAATCGGGTTTCAACATAAATAGGCTCGCCTGTCGCAATTTCATCTATATGGCGGATATGGGTTTCGACCGTATAGAAAGAAAATCCTTGTTTGACATAGACGGGCCCTGCCCCACATCCGAATAACAGTTTATCAGTTGCCATGCTAAACACTTCAAGATAGCGAAACTCAGTCATGTGATTATTATAATCTGCCCAATCTTCATGGACAACGCCTTGCCATGTAATCAATGGCACGGCTGACGCATCCATCTGATCAGGCTGCTGGCTTATCATATCTGCAGGATTTTTTAGCGTTTTCCCGGCGCCCCAATCATTGCGCCGCAACACTTTCAGAAAATCGACAAGATTATTGTCTCTGATCGTCTCTAATTCACTCACCGAAAGACCACCTGTATGCTCATCGCTTTGGCTAACAATGCTATCGACCAGATCATCTGTCCATTCAGGCACATCCATAAGCTTCGTCCACGGCCATTTAAGAGATGGTTCAAACTGCTCCAGAAAATGCCGAAAGCCGCCTTCTCCACCACCCAGACGATAGGTCATAAACTGCCCCATCTGGGCAAAGCGCATGCCGAGGCCATGACGGACAATATCATCAATTGTGCCCGCCGTAGCAACGCCTTCTTTGACTAGCCATAAAGACTCGCGCCACATCGCTTCAAGCAATCGGTCACCCACAAAGGCATCAATTTCTTTGGTGATATGAACAGGTTTCATGCCCAAATCGCTATAAATCTGCATAGCCGTATCAATAGCATGTTGCGACGTTTTCTCGCCGCCAACAATCTCAACAACAGGCAGTAAATAGACCGGATTATAAGGATGCGCGACCATCATCCGATCAGCATGTGGCATCAGCTTTTGAATATCACTTGGCAATAGCCCGGACGTAGATGACCCGATCACCGCCTGATCGCTAATCGCTTCACCAATTTCCTGATGGATAGTTTGCTTTAGCTCCAGCCGTTCAGGAACCGACTCCTGCACCAGCATGGCACCATCGACGGCCTCACCAATCGTCTCAGCATAGGTAATCTTGCCCCTTTGCCCGGTCGTCTGACCCGGCCATAGACGCAGCATCGCCGCCTCATTGCGGCTGATCACATCATTAATATATTTCTCGGCTTGCGTGTACGGGTCAAACACCGCAACATCAAATCCCGCGGTCATCAAACGCGCAACCCAACCGCCACCAATAACACCGCCACCAATAACGGCGGCCTTTTTAACAGATGCAGACATATTTCACCCTATGTTTTCAGTCCCCGGAATTTTAGTTTTTCTGAATTTCAATTTTTTTGAATCTCAGTCTTTAGTGTTTTGTAAGCTTTAGCTTGTCACGAACATCCGCAGGAGTGAGAATTTTCACATTCATCGCCGCAAGGATAGTGGCCGCCCGCTCAACAAGCTGAGCATTTGTGGCAAGCTTGCCGTAATCGAGATAAATATTATCCTCAAGCCCAACCCGAACATTACCGCCAACAATCGGGGCCAGCGCCGCATATGGCAACTGATTTCTGCCAATGGAAAAAGCTGAATAAACCCAACCTGAGGGCAGATTATTAACCAATGCCATCAGCGTATTAGGATCATCAGGCGCGCCGTAAGGTATCCCCATGCAGAGCTGTACCATCACCGGATCATCAATCAAACCTTCTTTGACAAGCTGTTTTGCCAAGCCCAGATGGCCTGTATCAAACACTTCAATTTCAGGGCGAACACCAGCTTTTTGCATCTGCCCGGCCATAGCGCGTAACATGGATGGCGTATTTGCCATAATGTAATCACCGTGAGAGAAATTCATTGTACCGCAATCAAGGGTGCAAATCTCTGGCAGCAGGCTAGTCACATGCTCAACCCGTTCGGTGGCGCCCGCCATGTCCGTGCCTTCCGCCAAAGGCAATGGGCTTTCCGCAGATGCGATAATAATGTCACCACCCATTCCTGCGGTCAGATTAATGACAACATCCTCATCAGCAGAGCGAATGCGATCAACAACCTCACGATAAAGCGCAACATCACGCGACGGCGCGCCTGTTTCAGGGTTACGCACATGACAATGGGCAATCGCCGCACCAGCTTTGGCGGCAGCAATCGCATCATCAGCGATCTGTTTTGGTGTGATTGGCACTAGATCAGATTTTCCTGTTGTATCGCCAGCACCAGTTACCGCGCAGGTAATAAAGACTTCTCTATTCATTTTCTATCCTCTGATAACCGTTTTCAAATAATATCCTTGAGCCTGAAAGCTCGCAAAATCAAGATTTAATTTGCGGGCCAGCACGCAAGTCTCTCAGTTGCTTAAAAATATGCCGTGATGATGTGCTTAAACGATTATTGTCGCCATTATCATAGCTATTCTCAGAATAGATATTCTGATAGATTTGCGCCCGTATCTTACCAAGTTCAACGCCTGGCTGATCAAAACTATTAAGCCCCCATAGCGATCCTGACATGGTCGTCACATATTCAAATAACGCGAGGATACGCCCAAGGGTATATGGGGATAGCTGAAGCCAAGTGATAACTGATGATGGTCTGCCGCCGGGGAAAGACCTATCCTCACCACCAAGAGCAAGCGTATCAGCCTGTGCCAACATTTGAATAATTAGCTCATCATGATG
>NZIT01000048.1 GCA_002691725.1 SAR116 cluster bacterium
AGCCAGCGCATTATTGGCTATCGGCAAGAAAACATCTGTGAGAATATCACCACTGTTCGTGACGAGCGCATCGAAACGATTAGCGGTTATCGCTTGAATGTTACGGTCGAAGGTAAAAAAATCACCGTCGATACCCCAACGCCTTATAATAGCGGTGATATGATCGTTCTGACGCGGAAAATCACATATAGCCTGCGCTAATTATAAAAAATATCTGCTATAACTTAAACAGGCACTTGTTTTATCAAGTGCCTGATTGCTATTATAGCTTTTTAATATGTTGCAGGTAATATGTGGCAGGCAATATTTGGCAGGAAGAATGACTCAACTTAATGATATACTCAAAGGTAAGCGTGGCCTCATCATGGGTGTTGCGAATGAGCGCTCTATTGCTTGGGGAATAGCGGCAAAAGCTCATGCAGCTGGGGCGGAACTTGCCTTTACCTTTCAAGGTGAGGCATTGGAAAAGCGTGTACGCCCTCTCGCCGCAAGTATCAATTCTGATTTTGTTCTGTCATGTGATGTCACAAATGATGCCGATTTAGATCGCCTATTTTCTGAAATTGAGGAAAAATGGGGGAAATTAGACTTTATTGTTCACGCTATTGCTTATTCCGATAAAGCGGAACTTAAAGGTGATTATTTTAATACCACACGCGATAATTTTAGCCGGACAATGGATATATCGGTTTACTCGCTCACTGCGATTACCCAACGCGCACAATCTGTCTTGAATGATGGCGGTTCTATTCTGACGCTGACTTATTATGGTGCTGAACGTGTCATGCCGCATTATAACGTCATGGGGGTTGCCAAGGCCGCGTTAGAAGCCTCAGTCCGCTATTTAGCCGCCGATTTGGGGGAACGCAATATTCGGGTCAATAGCCTTTCGGCTGGCCCTGTCAAAACACTTGCCGCCTCTGGCATTGGTGATTTTCGCTATATCCTGAAATGGAATGCCTATAACTCGCCACTTAAACGCAATGTCTCGCTTGACGATATTGGCGGCTCAGGCGTCTATTTGTTATCTGACCTGTCTAGCGGCGTCACTGGTGAGACGCATCACGTAGATTGCGGCTATCATGTTGTCGGGATGAAAGCGGTTGATGCGCCTGATATTTCTGTGGAAATGTCTGATGGCTGACAACAGTTTTGGAACGCTGTTCCGTTTTACCACTTTTGGCGAGAGTCATGGTTCTGCTATTGGCTGTATTGTTGATGGTATTCCGCCATTACTGGCGCTTGATGAAAGCCTTATTCAGCCCTTTTTAGACCGCCGCAAGCCCGGCACATCACGGTTTGTCACACAGCGCCGCGAAGCCGATAAAGTGCGAATTCTATCAGGCGTATTTGAAGGCAAGACAACCGGAACACCTGTTGCGTTGATGATCGAAAATACGGACCAGCGATCCAAAGATTACTCCGATATCGCCCAGCAATATCGCCCCGGCCATGCGGATTATACCTATGATGCGAAATACGGGATCAGAGATTATCGTGGTGGCGGTCGCTCATCGGCGCGTGAAACCGCTAGTCGTGTCGCCGCTGGTGCAATTGCCCATCAGCTACTGGCGCATACCTGTCCTGATATCAATATCCGTGGGGCGGTTGTTCAAATAGGTGAACATGCCGTTAACCGTGATAACTGGAATTGGGAAGAAACCCGAAATAATCCGTTTTTTAGCCCTGATCCAGCAATTAATCCTATATGGGAGAGCTTTCTTGATGAGACGCGCAAGCTAGGCTCATCCGCTGGTGCTGTGATAGAAATTGTTGCTGATGGTGTGCCGGCAGGTCTAGGCGGCCCGATCTACAATAAATTAGATGCGCAACTAGCCGCCGCTATAATGAGCATTAATGCCGTTAAAGGGGTTGAGATTGGTGATGGCTTTGCTGCCGCCGCTATCCCCGGCCACCTCGCTGGTGATGCGATGCGGGCGGATGCCAAGGGCAAGCCGATCTTTACCAGCAATCATGCTGGCGGAGTATTGGGGGGGATTTCCTCAGGTCAGCCATTGGTGGTTCGCTTTGTCGTTAAGCCAACAAGCTCAATCCTGACCCCCCGGCAAAGCATTGATAGTGATGGTAATGAGATTGAAGTGATGACCAAAGGCCGCCATGATCCATGTGTCGGTATCCGTGCGGTGCCTATTGGTGAGGCTATGATGGCGATTGTTCTGGCTGATATGCTGATGCAGCAGCACGCGCAATGCGGCTTGACCAAGCCAGAATAAATTATCCCCTAAGCGCTATTCGCTCATAATGTCAGGGCTTTGTTGCCACGATAATAAACTCACGATTACCCTCAGGGCCTTTGATAGGTGACGCAATGATGCCAATGACTTGCCATTGCATCAGGTTGGTGAGCCAAGCCGAAATCTCATCCTGAACGGCTTGATGCAGGGCAGGATCACGGACAACACCGCCCTTACCAACCTGCCCGCGGCCAACTTCAAACTGGGGTTTGATCAATGCCGCAAGCATACCGCCAGAACGGACGCGCTCCAGGCTGGCTGGCAACACTTTGGTCAATGAGATAAAGGACGCATCACAGACTACCATGTCAACAGGCTCAGGAATATGCTCATCAGTCAGATAGCGGGCGTTGGTGCGTTCCAGAACAACCACCCGATCATCATTGCGGAGCGACCAATCCAGCTGACCATGGCCAACATCAACCGCATAGACTTTAGCCGCCCCTCGGCGAAGCAAAACATCAGTGAAGCCGCCCGTGCTGGCACCAACGTCAATGGCAATGACGCCGCCAGGGTCACATTGCGAAAAATGATCTAGCGCGCCCGCCAGTTTAACGCCGCCGCGTGACACATAAGGATGATCTTTGCCTTTGAGCCTGAGCATTATCGCTTTATCAATGCGATGCCCGGCTTTGGTGAGTTTTTGCTCATCAGCAAAGACCAGCCCAGCCATGATCAGCGCTTGCGCCTTCTCCCGGCTGTCGGCCAGGCCTTGCTCAACCATAAGAAGATCAAGTCGCTGCTTGTTTGACTTAGGCTGATCTATTTTTGATTTGTCGGATTTGGATTTATCAGGTTTAGGCATTGTTCTGAATGGCAGCAACAACCGATGCATCATCCAGAAATGGCAGGATAGTCGCCAGTATTCCATCAGTATCCAGACCAGCTTCAGCCAGTTGCGCCGCTTGTGAATTATGATCAATCAACTGGTCTGGCAAGGTCATGATGCGGCATTTAAGCCCTTGATCAAGATGCCCATGATTAGCCAGAAAGGCAAATACTTGCGCGCCAAAACCGCCGACGCTACCTTCTTCCAGGGTTATTAAAACCTCATGCTCTTTAGCCAGATTTGAGATCAAATCATAATCCAGCGGCTTGACGAACCGCGCATCAGCGACGGTGATCGGCATACCTTGCGCTTTCAGCCTGGCGGCCACGGTCAGGCAATCGGCTAATCGCGTGCCAATAGATAAAAGCGCGATTTTATTGCCCTCACACATAATCCGGCCTTTGCCAATAGCCAGCGGCGGTACATTCTCAGGGATAGGAACCCCTGTCCCCTCACCGCGCGGATAGCGAAACGATATCGGCCCATCATCATAGGCAGCGGCGGTCGCCACCATACTAGCCAGTTCGGCTTCGTCTGCAGGTGCCATCACGGTCATATTAGGCAATGACGCCATAAATGCCATATCATAGGCACCAACATGCGTCGCCCCATCAGCACCAACCAGCCCAGCACGATCAATAGCAAAGCGCACAGGCAGATTTTGCAGTGCCACATCATGCACCACCTGATCATAGCCGCGTTGCAAAAATGTCGAATAAATTGCCGTAAATGGCTTCATCCCCTCAGTCGCAAGTCCAGCGGCAAAGGTCACGGCATGTTGCTCAGCAATACCGACATCGAAACTTCTGCTGGGGAAGCGCTGGGCAAACCGATCAAGCCCTGTTCCTGACGGCATAGCGGCGGTAATCGCCATGATGTCATTATCTTTTTCTGCCTGATTGATCAGCTGATCAGCAAAGACAGCAGTATAACTTGGTGGCGAGTTGCGTTTGGCTTTCTGGCTTTCCTCACCGACAACATCAAATCGAGCAACCGCGTGGTATTTCTCACCACTTTCCTTACCAAACGGATGACCATGGCCTTTTTCAGTCCGCACATGGAGTAGCACCGGCCCATCATACGCGCCTTCTCTGAGATTGCTTAATATCGGCAATAATTGATCAAGGTCATGACCATCAACAGGGCCTAAATAATAAAACCCTAATTGCGAAAATAAGGTGCTTGTGCCAACCAGACCACGCGCCATTTCTTCGGCTCGCTTGGCTGTACTTTGGACTTCTTCAGGGAACCGCTTAGCCACTTTTTTCGCCAGATGACGGATAGACATAAAGCGCCGCGATGATATCAATTGACTTAAATATGAACTCATCGCACCAACAGCAGGGGCAATCGACATATCATTATCATTAAGGATCACAATCATCCGCGACTTCAAATCACCTGCATTATTCATGGCCTCATAAGCCATGCCGGCGCTCATCGCGCCATCACCGATCACGGAAATAATGTGGTTATGTTCATTTTTATAGTCACGCGCCACCGCCATTCCCAAACCAGCGGAAATTGAGGTTGAGGAATGTGCCGCCCCAAACGGGTCATAAACCGACTCATCACGCTTGGTAAATCCGGATAGCCCCCCCGGTTGACGCAATGTCCGAATACGGTCACGGCGAGCTGTCAAAATCTTATGCGGATAGGCCTGATGCCCAACATCCCAGATCAGCTTATCTTTAGGGGTATCAAAAATATAATGAAGCGCGACAGTTAACTCGATAACACCAAGACCAGCACCTAAATGCCCACCTGTTCGTGAGACGGCTGATATTGTCTCATCCCGAAGCTCATTTGCCAGTTGTTTCAATTCACCCCGTGAAAGGGCTTTCATATCAGCAGGCACATGGATTTTATCTAGTAATGGCGTGTCCATATTTAATTATATTCTCATTCTAAACCTGATGATATCTTATATATTCAATTAGTGGGGCGAAACAAACAGAAATCAAGCGTTTCGGGTGATAATATATTGCGCCATGCTATCAAGATCAGCCTGCCATGAAGGGCTTTTAGCGCTAATCTGGGCGAGAGCTTGTCTTGCCTTATCGACTTGATTTTTCGCTTCCAGCCTTGCGCCATCAATACCTAGATGAGCAACAAGGGTGGATTTTCCGCGCCAATCATCTTGACCAAGCGGCTTGCCAACTATGCTCTCATCACCTTCCGCGTCAAGCAGATCATCAGCAATTTGAAAGGCTTGGCCTATGGCTTTGCCGTAATGTTCCAGATGTATCATGACATCCGCCCCTGCTCCTGCCCCTGCCCCTGCTTCTGCTCCGGCATATTGCCCACCAGCACGCACAGAGCTTGTTATCAAAGCCCCTGTTTTCATCGCTTGCATGACTGCTGTTTCTTGACGGTCAAGCACCCGATTTTCCGCCTCCAGATCAAACATCTGCCCGCCCGCCATGCCAGCATCGCCTGCCGCCTCAGCCAGATTGAGAACCAGTGCCGCCCTTATGCCAGGGTCAGGATGCGTTGATGGTGCCGCTAATAGTTGAAAAGCCAGACTTTGTAAGGCATCACCAGCAAGGATAGCTGTCGCTTCATCAAACGCCAAATGACATGCCGGACGACCGCGACGGGTGGCGGCATCATCCATCGCTGGCAGATCATCATGGATCAATGAATAGGCATGTAAACATTCAAACGCCGCCGCAACCTGCCATAGACCTGCCTGATCATTAGCGTCCAAAATATTGGCTTCTGAAATATTGGCATTTGGTTTTATATCTTCATTTTCCAGCAACATAGCGGCGGTTGCCACGACTAGAAAGGCACGCACGCGCTTGCCGCCATTGAGCGAGGAATAGGCCATAGCATCGACCAGCCGAGGCGCCGCGCCCTTAGCCTTTTCGGCATCAAAAAGTCGTGATAATGTGATATCCGTGCGTTGGGCAACATTCTGCATTTGCCCAGACAAGTTGGTTTTATCCGGGCTCATCGTGATTTGCCCCTTTCAGCAAATATCACGTTTATTGATCCTGATCAAACGGCACCGTACCTTCGGCATCGGCACTTGATTTCTGAGCGCGGATCGCTTCAACGCGCATCTTTGCCTCATCAAGCCGCTTCTGGCAATGTCGCTTTAGCTCTGTTCCCCGTTCATAAGCGGCAACCGCATCATCTAGCGACACATCGCCTCTTTCGAGTTTTTCAACAATGGTTTCCAGCTCTTTTAGCGCCGCCTCAAAGCTCATCTCATCCACAGCATGTTTAGTATCCGGCATTTTGTCATCCTTCCTGCCCGCTATTTTTGTAATCTTGTTATTTTGTTACTGTTTGGGCAATAACTTTTACAATCTCAGCAATACGTTTGCGTGTATGGGCGTCCTCAACTGAATAATATGTCCGAACTAATTCCAGAGTTTCCCGCCGCGCCATAGGGTCTTTATTCTGACCATTCGTTTCTATTTTGGTATCAGAAAAGGCAATTTGTCGAGGCGAGTTTGATTTTGTGGAACTCGACATATCCTCAAAGAAATAGCTGATATCAACATCTAAAAGCTGGCTGATATCCCATAGCCGTGAGGCGCTAACCCGATTTGATCCGCGTTCATATTTCTGCACCTGCTGAAACGTAATGCTTAACCCATGAGCAAGTTGTTCCTGGCTATACCCAAGCAATGTGCGCCGCAATCGAATGCGTTTTCCAACATGAACATCAACCGCGTTATTATTGGTAACGCCGTAATTTGCATCAGCACCCTTGATTGATTTACCATTTATCGCATTGTCTTTACTACCCTTTTTAACTACCATTTTAACATCCATTTCATCTACTGTAATGCTGTTTTGCCTTGGTTATATGCGCGTATTATCGCTTGCAAGCCGATAAAACTCAATCCTCATAACATGCCATAGCCTTTGGATAAATAGGCAATTGTGATAAAGAATTAAGCCTTTGTCATATCATCAAGCGCTTGCAGTAATGACGCCAAAATGCCCGGCTCAAAAGCCGAATGGCCAGCATCATCAATCATCGTCATCTTCGCTGATGGCCATTTTGAGGCGAGAGCATTGGCAGAAAATGGTGGGCAAATCACATCATGCCGACCTTGGATAATATAGGCTCTTTTTCCTTTAAGACGGTCAATATGTGTCAAAATATAATCTGGCGGCAGGAAACAGTCATTAACGAAATAATAGGCTTCCATGCGCGCCAGGCTTAATGCCATGCGGCCGCCACCATTGCGCATTTCTGCCTTTAATGTCGCACAGGAGTTCTCATAAGCTGACCATTGTTCGGCAGCGGTCAAGGCGATGCTTTGATCCCGATCAGACAACCGTCGCCAATACGCCCCCAACAAATCATGGCGCTCATCTTCGGGGATAAACTGGCTAAATCTTTCCCAAGCCTCAGGATAGAAGCGCCGCATATCATATAAGAACCAATTAATTTCTGGCCGTGTTCCGAGGAAAACACCACGCAAGACAAAGCCACGGCAGCGGTCAGGATGACGGATACCATAGACCAGTGATAACGTTGCCCCCCATGAGCCCCCAAAAACTATCCAGTTATCAATGCCCAGATGCGTTCTGATCTGTTCAATATCAGCAACCAAATGGTCGGTCGAATTATGTTCCGTTGAGGCAAAAGGCCGAGACTGCCCACAGCCACGCTGATCAAATAAAATCGCGTGATAACGGTCAGGATTGAACATCCGCCTATGCATGGCAGAAATACCCGAACCAGGCCCACCATGCAGGAATATCACAGGGATACCATCAGGATTGCCACATTCTTCGACATAAAGAACATGGCCGTCACCAGTATCGAGACGATGCCGGGCAAAAGGCGTTACAGGGGGATATAGGCGGTCAAGCTGATCTAATGAACGCATGAGCGACCCATTCTTTTATGATAGAAAAGGGAGATCGCTAATTTCAGGTACACGCTGTTCAAGACTATTGCGTATCTTGATGAGCGCTCTCGCTTCTAGTTGTCTGACACGTTCTTTGCTTACCCCAAAATCAATGCCCAGCTCTTCTAAAGTGGAGCCATCATCATCAAGGCGACGGCGCTGAATAATCATCTTTTCTCGATCCGGCAGATCATTTAACGCCTCTTTCAGCCACGCCGACAGCGTTTCCGCATCATTGGATACCATCACAGAGGTTTCGGGATTTGGCCGATAATCAACAAGGAAATCTTGCGCCGAGTTATCACCATTATCACCAATCATGGCATTAAGCGATGAGTCTGATCCAGACATCCGCATTTCCATATGCTGAACGTCATTCAAAGACACACCAATAATATCAGCGATTTGCTGCCTGCCTTCATTTGTCAGCGCTCCACCATCGACTTCACCAATGCGGGCGCGGATACGGCGCAGTTTAAAAAATAGAGATTTATGGGCAGAGGTAGTACCTGTGCGAACTATTGACCAGTTTCGCAGGACATAATCTTGAATAGATGCCCTAATCCACCAGACAGAATAAGTTGAAAAGCGAACTTCACGATCAGGATCAAATCGACTAGCCGCTTGCATGATGCCGATATTGCCTTCTTGGATGAGATCACCAAGGGGGAGACCATAATGACGAAACTTTGAGGCAATGCTGATAACAAGCCGAGAATAGGCCATAACCAGCTTATGCATAGACACTTCACAATGCTCATCACGCCATTTTGTCGCTAATAGCAGTTCTTCATCACGTTCGAGTAAATCCTCGCGCATCACACGCCGAATATATTCGTTATCGTGATTTACCGCATCACGGTTACTTTCCTCACCCATATTAAACCCTAACTTACGTTTTTATAATTTACTTCATTTTAACCAGATAGGTGGCAATCAAATAAGGTCAATATCTGTTCACTTATTTATTATGCCACATCCATCAAATGTTCCAGCTTATCAGCCGCCGCGGTCTGATCAATCTGTTCAATGGCCGCAAACTCACGCGCTAGACGTTCTAACGCCGCCTGATACATTTGTCTCTCGCTATATGATTGTTCGGTTTGATTCTCGCGGCGCCGCAGATCACGAACAACTTCAGCAATAGATACAGGATCACCTGATCTAATTTTATCATCATATACCTTGGCCCGCTTTGACCACATATCACGGCGAGATTTTGCCTTACCTTTCAAGGTAGTAATCGCTTCATCCATTTGCTTTTTTGATGACAATGTCCGCAAACCCAGACTTCTGGCCTTCTCAAGAGGCACACGAAGGGTCATCCGATCTTGCTCAAAGCGCACAATCAGCACATCCATATTCATGCCGGCGATCGTTTGCTCTTCGGTTCCGAGAATTCGGCCGACACCATGCGTGGGATAGACCACAAAATCATTAGCGTTAAACTCAACCGTAGATGTCTTTATCTTAGTTACCATTGATCTTCCTGTTCTTTTAATTCTTCGCATTATTCTGAATACGTTGTAATGCCATGGTTTTTGCGCCGTGTTGTGAGTGGTAATGCGAGTGGTAATGCAATTACTATCATTTCATTCGGCGATTTAAGTCAGCTCATTTAAGGTCACCAAGGATTTGATCATTTGCCTTGGCGATACACGAGTTGACCTGATGGTGTATGCTCACCATTTCATCAAGGTTCTAAACGTATGACCGTTTATAACATAAATATTACAATTTTGAAAGACTACACTGCAGAAGCGCTAATTATAAAGGTATAATATACCTTTAACCATCAGGCATGGACATAAGTATCAGGCATCACCTGTGCCAGGACGATCAACAAAATAAAGAGCAAACTTGCCTTCCGTCTGAGCATAATCATCAGCATCAGCAGGGGCATCTTTGCGCCTGGTGATATTTGGCCAGGCTTCTGATTTTTCCGTATTAAAGGCAATCCAGGCTTCCGCCCCCGGCTCCGTATCAGGCCATATCGCTTCGGGTGGGCATTCTGGCTCACATACCCCGCAGTCAATACATTCATCTGGATGGATTACCAGCATATTTTCGCCTTCATAGAAACAATCTACCGGGCATACTTCGACACAATCGGTATATTTACAGCGAATACATTTATCATTCACGATGTATGTCATAATTACTCATCCTCATTAATCACATCACTTTTAACTAAACCTTATAGCTGTGGCAACTGACAATTTATCGCATCAGCCGATCAATGGCACGGCGGTCTTTCTTGGTTGGTCTGCCGCTCCCCGGATCACGCGATACGCTCTGTTTAACTGCGGTTTTATCGGTATCAGCTTTTGGCTGTGGGGGGTCAAGATCATCATATAGCAACACGGCCTCAACTGCTGGCCGCCGATGCTGGGCTAATGCCTTAATCCGTATAACGCGAATAGCATTGCCTTGGGGAAAGGTCAGCTCCATCCCCAGACGTGCCTGACGGTGCGGTTTCGCCATGACATCGCCATTAACCCGCAAGCGGCCGCCAGATATAACTTTGCTGGCTAATGATCTTGTTTTGAAAAATCGCGCCACCCATAACCATTTATCCAGCCGCAATTCAAGCGCCTGTTCCATTGCCGCTTCTGTCGGCTGATCACCAGACATTACTTAGCTTTAAGCTTGGCCAAAACCGCAAAGGGAGAGTTTGGATCAATCGGTTTATCTGCTGGCTTATTTGGCTTGCGCGACCGGCTTTGATTGCCAGCCTGATCAGGCTTGCCGCCGCCTGCCTTACCATTAGCCAATGATGTTTTGGATTTAGATTTACCGGGATAGGCTTTGCCATCTTTAGCTTTAGGATTAGCCATGGGCTTGGCTTTCGCTGGCCGTTCAAATAATGCAATGGCTGGCTTTTTTGGGTCTTCGGCGGCTTCTTCACCGGTTTTAACAAATCCTAAATCTTCGATCATGACTTGCATTTGCTCACGGGTGGCGCCAGCTAGCGATAGCATTTCTTCGCTGATGCGAAACGTGCCAGCCCGCGCCGCAGACCTGACAACAGCAGCAAGCCGTTCAGCCATATCAACACGCATAACACGGCCACCAATACGACGATATCCTGTCGCCATCCAATAGCTATCGCTAACCCCTTCAACATAATCAATGGCAACACGGCCTGCTGGTGGCGGCCCTGCCTCCGGGAACTCATTATGGAAAAGGCTGAATAATAAGGCGGTAATTTCAATCTGTGCCGGTTTCAGCAAGTCTGGCATAAACAACACATCAACACCAATTCTAACCCCGGCCTTGGCGAGCTGCCGCTTGCTCTCATCATCGAGTTTTTGAACCATGTCAGCGACATGGCGGCGAGGCAATACCCCAAGCGCTTCAAAAAGCTGAAAGCCAATTCCGCGCACCACACCTGTTAGGCTTTCATCGAGCAGGCCATAGAGCTTTTCCAGCCGATGCTTTGGCATATCTGCGGCGAATCGGGTGAGCCGATCTGACACTAATTTCAGCTGATCGCCCTCAAGCATCTGGCTTGGCTTGGCATCTGCCTTCGGCTGATCAATGGAATTGCCTTTGCCGAGTGTGCCAATAACAGACTCGCGCCAGATAATTTGACCTTTACTATTCAAATGAAAGGCCGGATCTGCACTTGCTACTACCGCCTGAACACGGCGGCGGATCTCATCTGTTAGGCCTTTTCTAGCAGCAGCAATAATCGGCTTTTCGATATCGCCGTCTGAAAACGAAGGGGTAAATGTGAACCCGTCAAGGTGTCCCACCTCCTCGCCTTCGACTAAAACAGTGCCATCTGTTCTAATTGCACAAACCAACTGGTCATTATCCTTCAATCTACGCGACAAGATTGCCGCTCGTCTATCCACAAATCGTTGCGTTAGATTAGTATGCAGACAATCCGAAAGCTTATCTTCGATATGTTTAGCTTCTTCTTGCCATGACTTGCTTCCATCAACCAGAGGCTCAACAGAAGATCCAATCCAAGCCGAACGATGTGTAATATAAGTCCATGTGCGAATATGAGCAAGTCGTGTCATAATAGTATCTATATCACCATCAATGCGATCAAGGCGGGTGATCTGGGATGCGACCCAATCTGTCGGCAAGCTCTCACCCCTGACGAGATGGCT
Organism: SAR116 cluster bacterium; assembly: GCA_002691725.1. GTDB lineage: Bacteria > Pseudomonadota > Alphaproteobacteria > Puniceispirillales > UBA1172 > UBA12202. Next base: position 12,089 of record NZIT01000048.1, read on the forward strand.
ATACATCCGCGCCAACATGGTCATATGGCTGTCTGTGTAGGTGTTCTGAAAATCCGGCACGCGCGCGATTTCATAGAGCAGTTCAACATTTTTCTGGCCATGCGCCATGACACGCACATCTTCCAGCTCAAGCAAATTGAGCAAAGTCAAATGATCCTCAGCATCACCTTTGCGTGTTAGCATGGCATGATCAGGTGGTGCCTCAAGGCTCCTCAACAGATGATCTGGCGAGCGAAAATCAAGGTTGGAATTGCGCCAGTAAACGCCAGTTAGAAACGGAAAGCGGTGATCTTCAATAGCGGCAATCACCTCATCCTCAAACATCGAACAGTTTTCGGTTATGCCGAACGTGCCGTCTTTGGTATGGCGACCAGCACGGCCAGCGATCTGTGCCAGCTCAGCTGATGATAAGGCACGGGTTCGGCGGCCATCGAACTTGGCACTGCCCGCCAGCGCAACATGATCAATATCCATATTCAGACCCATGCCAATGGCGTCGGTGGCAACCATGTAATCAACCTCGCCAGATTGAAACATCTCAACCTGAGCATTGCGCGTACGCGGGCTAAGCGCACCCATGACAATCGCTGTGCCGCCACGTTGCCGCCTGATCAGCTCTGCCAATTGATAGACTTCTGCCATGCTAAAAACGACAACAGCAGACCGTCTGGGCAAGCGCGTCACCTTTTTCTGACCTGACCAGTTGAGGCGTGACATGCGTTTGCGGATAATAATCTCAATCCCCGGATAGAGCGCTTCAAGGACACGGCGGATTGTCTCCGCCCCTAACAGCAGGGTTTCCTGATAACCTCGCGCATTGAGAATACGATCTGTGAAGATATGACCGCGTTCAGGGTCGGCGGCGAGCTGAACCTCATCAATCGCCATGAAGGCGACATGCCGATCTAGCGGCATTGCCTCAACCGTGCAGAGAAAATAGGTTGCCTTTTCAGGGATAATCTTTTCTTCACCTGTGATCAGCGCAACTTTATCAGCGCCCAGCCTTGCCACCGCCCGATCATAATTTTCACGCGCCAATAGCCGTAACGGGAAGCCAATCATTCCAGAAGCATGGCCATACATGCGTTCCATAGCATAATGCGTCTTGCCAGTGTTGGTGGGCCCCAGCACAGCAATGGGGGTAGGATGCATAGACGTCATGGTGAGTAACTCAAAGACAGATAATATAACGAATTATGCCTGATTATACGCCATCTGAAAAGCCATAAGGGCAGAGATGTGCCAATTATGAAGGCTTTAATGTTGACCACGAAAAATACAACTTGACTTAAATCTTTAAGTGCTTAATTTTTTCTGGATGTTCGGCCTGTGGACGGCTCTATGATTTCGGTCATAAATAGCGGTTGCATAGGGCTTTACCTCTTTTTTATTACCTAAATTTTGCTCACGTTATCGAGTTCACCTATTCATTGCTGACTTATCTTTCTCTAGAGCTGGCTATATATGGATTAGGAACAAAGATTATCCCGAACCCTTTCTTTGGCCCATCCTCATGTAACATATCTCCTGAAAACTGAATTTTTCCACATCGTCCTGCATATCGGTTGTGAATATCTTCTCTGCTATTACCCCGAAAATTCCATTCTTCCCTTCTAAACCCCCAATTTATACAGTAAAGGCATATATCTGCTGCCTGAATACAAGGAGAAAGAGCTGAATCTACAAATATTGGTGAGGGAACTATCCATTTTGCTCTTTTTTTACCATTTCTGGTTTTCGTGTAATAATTGTGCAGGCGTTTTATATATCTTTTATCATCATTTACTTCGGTCTGATCCATTATGNAAAGTCCTGGCTCTTTTTGCGCTTCCAGAAACCAAAAAAACCTTTCCTGAAGAAAAACATGATCTTTCCTTAGAAAATCCAAAAATTGAAAATTTTTTGGTTNTTTAACATCGCGCGGGATACATGATGCAAATATTTTGGCCTCATATTTATCAAGCAAGTCAAAAATACGATCAACCATCATTAAACTGGCTTGCCCATAAGCAGTAAAATCTCTTCTTGAAGGTCTATATAAAGTATCAGATTTTTTTGATAAAAATCTCTTTACTCCATTTTGTCGTTCATTTTCGTTTAAAACCCGCTCTTGGTTAGCCCATTTGAATTTATTATGCTTCAAAAGCTNGGAACCTTTTACTTCGATCTTATAATCAGAAAGTTTAACCCCAAAACACTCATTTTCAGCATTTTCATAGGCTTGAACAAAGTCCCAAATCTTATTTGAACGAATAGCGATACCACCACGAACTTCTAAAGGAGTATTCTGATGATCATGACCGCTTTCATCACTGAACAAAAGCCAACTCACAATTGATCCTTAGAAAGCTTAATGACCGACTTCTTAGCACCACTATTTTTATCATGCTTTTCTAAAATACCTGATTTTCTAAGAGTCGGAACAGCCCATCGAATATCATATTGCCATGTGAAAAATAAATCACCTGACTCTCTTAATTTAGGCTCATAATGTTGCCAAATATACTGCGCAATTTGAACATAGGTTGACTGACCACCATTTGCCTTAATGGCCTCGACAACAATTTCCTTCAGATATTGTCTAGTTAACATAAGCCCCCCTTTATACCTTTTTATCATTTCAAAGCTTACAGATTATGAAACAGAATACACAGCAGACCTTAACAAACCGTTAACAGATGAAAAAAAACCCTCACCTGACAGAATGCAAGTGAGGGATATAAATTGTGATTACAACACAGATTTTACCGCGNCAGCACGCGAGCAAACATTACGCGGCCAGACTACGCAACACATAAGGCAGGATGCCGCCATTGCGGTAATATTCTGCCTCACCTTCGGTATCAATGCGGCATAGCAACGGCACGTCTTCGGTACTGCCATCCTTGCGGTGGATAACCAGCGTCACCGTCATCTTCGCCGACACACCATCATCCAAGCCAATGACATCAAAGACTTCATCACCGGTAATGCCTAGCGTTTCTTTGCTCGTGCCATCCATGAATTGCAGGGGCAGAACACCCATACCAATCAGGTTCGAGCGGTGAATACGCTCAAAGCTCTCAACTATGACCGCCTCAATGCCTAATAAGGCGGTGCCTTTTGCCGCCCAGTCACGGCTAGACCCTGTGCCATATTCCTTGCCACCCATGACAATCAACGGCACATTATCAGCGTCAAAATGCATCGCCGCATCATATATTGGCAATTCCTTACCATCAGGCATCCGCGTCATACCGCCAGTTGTCCCCGGGGCAAGTTCATTGCGGAGACGGATATTGGCAAAAGTCCCTCGCATCATCACCTCATGATTACCGCGGCGTGACCCATAGGAATTGAAATCCACNGGCATCACCTGATACTGGCCCAGATAATCGCCAGCNGGGCTGTCACGGCGAATACTGCCCGCCGGTGAGATATGATCTGTTGTGATCGAATCGCCCAACTTGGCCAGCAATCTGGCGCCCGTGANATTCTTCACCCTGTCCGGGTCAACCGCCATGGTCATGCCTTCAAAATACGGCGGATTGCGAACATAGGTTGAGCTATCATCCCAATCAAAAGTCTGACTGGTTGGGGCTTCAATCGCACGCCATTCCTCTGTTCCNGCAAAGACATTACCATAACGGTTGGCAAACATTTCCGGCGTCACCACCGCTTCCATGACCGATTTGATGGTCGCGTTATCAGGCCAGATATCTTTCAGATAAACTGGCTCACCATGTTTATCCGTGCCAAGCGCATCTTTGGTGATGTCCAGGCGCATATGCCCTGCCAGCGCGTAAGCCACAACCAAAGGCGGGCTGGCCAGATAATTGGCAATAACATCAGGACTAACCCTGCCCTCAAAGTTACGGTTACCCGACAGAACTGACGCAACCACCATATCATTTTCATTAATCGCTGTTGAGATGTCCGTCGGCAAGGGACCGGAGTTACCGATACAAGTCGTACAGCCATAACCCACCAGATTAAAGCCGAGCGCATCAAGATCATCTTGAAGCCCAGCCGCGTTCAGATAGTCCGTGACCACCTGGCTGCCCGGTGCGAGAGATGTTTTCACCCAAGGCTTAACCGTCAAGCCGCGTTCATGCGCCGCCCGCGCCACCAATCCTGCCGCCACCAACACCGATGGGTTTGAGGTATTTGTGCATGAGGTAATCGCAGCAATCGCGATATCGCCTTCGGTCAGCTCAAAATCCTGATTAGGAACAGCAACCGTTCTCGGAGCAGCATTGCCAGCATCCGCAATGGCTTTGGTAATTGACGCCGCCGCATCGGTTAGCGCCACGCGATCCTGCGGCCGTTTAGGGCCAGCAAGTGATGGCACGATACTATCCAGATCAAGGTCTAGCATATCCGTGAAGACAGGGTCAGCCATACCCGTTTCTCGCCACATCCCCTGAGCCTTGGCATAGGCTTCAACCAGCGCAATATTATCCGCGTCTCTTGCCGTCAATTTCAGATAATTGATAGTTTCCGCATCAATCGGGAAAAACCCGCATGTCGCCCCATATTCAGGCGCCATATTGGATATCGTCGCCCGATCAGCCAAGGACAGCTGATCCAGCCCATTGCCAAAAAACTCAACAAACTTGCCGACAACGCCTTTCTGGCGCAGCATTTCAGTAATCCGCAGAACCAAATCAGTGGCAGTGACGCCATCTTTCATTTTACCCGTTAGCCGCATCCCGATGACTTCGGGTACAAGCATGGAAATCGGCTGACCGAGCATAGCCGCCTCAGCCTCAATACCGCCAACACCCCAGCCCAGCACCGCCATTCCGCCAACCATAGTTGTGTGGCTATCGGTGCCGACGCAGGTGTCAGGATAGGCTAGACGCTTGCCATCTTGCTCATTTGTCCAGACCACTTTCGCCAGATATTCAACATTGACCTGATGGCAAATCCCGGTCCCCGGCGGCACAACGCGGAAGTTTTCAAAAGCTTGGCTACCCCAACGCAGAAAGGTATAGCGTTCTTTATTGCGCTCCATTTCCAGATTGACGTTGCGGCCAAAAGCATCAGCATCACCAAAGTGATCAACCATCACCGAATGGTCAATGACCAGATCAACCGGGGATAGCGGATTAATCCGGTCAGGATCACCGCCAAGCGCAACCATCGCATCGCGCATCGCCGCCAGATCAACAACCGCCGGCACGCCTGTGAAATCCTGCATTAATACCCGCGTCGGACGATAGGCAATTTCTTGCGCCGCTTGCGCGCCATCACGCATTGAGGCCAGCGTTTCTATCGCTTCTGCGGTGACGCTATCCCCATCTTCGTGACGCAGCAGATTTTCCAGCAGAACTTTGCGCGAAAACGGCATTGTTGCAATGGAAGGAAAGCGTTCTTCAAGCGCCGCTAATGAGAAATAATCATAGCTTGCGCCATTAACATCAAGCTGTCGGCGTGATTGATCACGGTAAACACTGGTATGTTTGGTATCTGATTTTCTCATGTTATGCCCCTTCAAGTTAACATGTTGGTTTGTGTCGCCTATTCAACTGATCATGCCATGCTGTGATTTTGACATGGGTATCAATACGCTCAATACGCATATCTTAGGCAAGCATCCTTGCCGCTACAATCAAGCAGTAAGGACTATCAGCATCATAAATCGGCTAGCCGGGGGGCGCCCCGATACGCACATCGCGTGAGAACCAGTCAAACGCCATTATAACAAATGAATTGGTCTTGAGAAACCCCACAACGTCGCAGTTTTCACCTGCGGCATATGTTTTTCCCCACCTATGTCATAAATTATGTCATATAAGGGTGTTATGCTATGATGCTGGTAACATCTATTTTGACGCACCTACCTCATGATTTTTGGCAAATGACTTCACCTTCTATTCATCCTTCTATTGGTCCTTCTATTGATCTACGTCTTGCTATTAATGACCTTGCGATCAGCCGTGAGGGTGGGCTGTTGATTCAAGGCCTGAACCTTGAGCTTAAAGCAGGCCAGGTATTATTTCTGCGGGGCGCAAATGGCAGTGGCAAAACAACGCTTCTTCGGGCTTTAGCCAAGCTCATCCCGTTACATCATGGGCAATATGCGATCAATGGGGTGCCGCATACGGCTGACCATGCCGCCCTGATGCGGCAATTGCTATTGGTTGGTCACCGCAATGCTGGGGTTGAACATCTCAATGTTATAAGCTCACTTCGGCTGATGGCTAGCCTGATGAATATTGAAGCTAGCCCAGAGAAGATACCAGAGAAGATACCAGAGCAGATACGAAAGAAGATAATGACATCGCTTGATGCGCTAGGAATAAAGCCTTTGGCAGAGCGCCAGATCAGCCATCTTTCCGCCGGACAGCAACGCCGCCTGGCCTTAGCTAGATTGATGCTAGCCGCCGATATGACCCATCGGCTATGGCTGATTGATGAGCCATTTAACGCGCTGGATGATGATGCGGCGCGCCGCTTATGCGATATCATCACGTCTTATTGCAGCCAAGGCGGCAGTGCGGTGATCAGCGGTCATGGCACGATGCCGCTAACACCTGATATGACTCTGACGCTTGGCACATCACCGTCAGGAGAATTGTCATGAGGGCAATATTGAACCCTTGTCTGGCGGTCATTATGGCGGATATTCGCGCCAGCTTGCGCTATCCGGGTGATATTTTATCGGGCCTCAGTTATTTTATCATGATGGCGACGCTAATTCCGCTTGGGCTTGGTGCTGATCAAGGTGAGCTTGCACGGATAGCTCCTGTCATGATCTGGATTGCTGTCATGCTGGCTAGCTTGCCGCAAATGGATCGGCTGTTCTCGCGCATTGCCAAAGATGGCGTCTTGGAGCAGATGCTGATCAGCCCGACACCCATGACCATGCTTATGCTGGCAAAAATTATTGCTGCCTGGCTGATAATTATTCTGCCCTTAGTCCTCGCCGCGCCGGTTATTGGTATCATGTTCGGTCTAGCCCTTGACAGGCTAGCCATGATGCTTTGCTTTCTTGCTATCGGCGGGTTATGCCTTGTCATGATTGGCGCGATGGCGGCAGCACTTGTGCTTGGCTCACGCCAAAGCGGAGTTTTCACCGCGATCATTGTGCTACCACTTTCCATGCCTGTGCTAATCTTTGGGGTTGCTGGAATATCAGCCTTACAAAGCGGTGCCGATATGGCTGGACATATGATGCTATTAGGGGCGCTGACACTAATTTTGCTGGTTCTGTCGCCACCTGTTACCGCGGCGGCTATCCGCTTTTCTGAAGAATAAAAAGGCTTGTGGCATGTCAGCGCATCCGCCTTTCCACTTGCCCGTAAATAGATTAAGAGCCTTTGTTAGATTAAGGCTTTTTATAGATTAGGGTCTTTAGATAGATTAAGGTAAGTCCATGTTTGATTATCTCGCTAATCCAACACGATTTCGGAAAATCTCTGCGGCGCTGCTGCCTGTTGTTGTGTTGGTTTCGCTTATTGCCTTCACGCTTGGGCTTTATCTGGCATTTTTTGCCTCGCCTGCTGATTATCAACAAGGGGAGACTGTTCGCATCATGTATATCCATGTGCCAGCGGCATGGATGGCTATGCTAACCTATATTTTAATGGCTGTTGCGGCTGTTTTCTATCTGGTATGGCGGCATCCACTGGCGGATATCGGCGCCCGCGCGATGGCCTTGCCAGGCGCAGGCTTTGCCTTCATCACCTTGCTGACAGGATCGTTTTGGGGTCGCCCTATGTGGGGGACATGGTGGGTATGGGATGCGCGTCTAACATCTATGCTAATCTTGTTTTTCTTATATCTGGGCTACATGGCCTTAGCTGATGGCTTTGAGAGAGCTGAACGCGGCAGTAAACCTGCCTGTCTGCTGTTATTAGTTGGCGTCATTAATCTTCCCATTATCAAGTTTTCTGTCGATTGGTGGAACACCTTACATCAAGGCAGCAGCGTTTTGAGACTGGACGGCCCTAGCATTGATCCAGCCATGTTGAAACCGCTATTAGTTATGGCGCTTGCTATGCTGGGCTGGTTTATTGCGATCACTATTTTGCGGATGAGCAGGCTAATTATGCAACGCCGGATCAGCAACCTAGAAGCGCGGGAATCATGGTCATGAGCGCTTTCTTTAGCATGGGTGGATATGCGCTTTATGTCTGGTCATCATGGGGGATTGGCGTGGCTGTTCTGATTGCTATCACATGGCATAGTTTAAGCCGTGCGCAATATGCCAGAATTAGACTGAATGAGCTGGAACACACCAATAACAGTACCGATAAAGACCAACAAAGTGAAAGCGATCAAGATGCGTGATTTATCGCCAAAAGCTAAACGCGGTATTGCTTTATTAATGGTGGTA